>NZ_JBHUVA010000085.1:0-26077 GCF_042670805.1 Micromonospora sp. NPDC057141
CACCCCCACGTCGCCGGCACGGCGTCGGTCAGCCGGCCACCGGGGCGGCGGCGGGCTGGTCGGCCGCGGGCTGGTCGGCGAGGGCCGCCTCGACCGTGGCGCGGGCGCGGCGGGTGCGCCGCAGCGCGCGGACGGCCAGGACGACGGCGGCGACCCAGCCGACGGCCAGCAGCGCGTAGACCGTCCACTGGGCACCGCCGGGCAGCTCGCCGGCGCGGACCAGGGTGCGGGCGTTGGTGAGCACGATCACGCCACCGATGACCGCGCCGAGCAGCTGGGCGGGGACGATGCGCACCAGCCAGGCGGCGATCGGGGCGGCGATCAGGCCGCCGATCAGCAGGGCGGCGACGGTCGGCAGCAGGAAGCCCTCGGTGCCGAGGCCGATCAGGAAGCCGGCGCTGGCCGCGCCGGCCACGACGAACTCGGAGGTGTCGACCGAGCCGATCACCTTGCGGGGTTCCATCCGGCCGGAGACCAGCAGCGCCGGGGTGGCGACCGGGCCCCACCCGCCGCCCCCGGTGGCGTCGACGAAGCCGGCGACCAGGCCGAGCGGGCCGAGGAAGCGCCCGCGCAGCCGCCCGGCGGCGCGGTTGGCGCGCAGCGGTCGGGAGAAGCGCACCAACAGGTACGCGCCGAGGGTGAACAGGATCGCGGCCATCCAGGGCGCTGCGGCCTCGGTGGAGATCGAGCTGAGGAAGGTGGCGCCGGCGAACGCGCCCAGCGCGCCGGGGAACGCGATGCGGGACACGACCCGCCAGTCGACGTTGCCGAACCGCCAGTGGGCCACCCCGGCGGCGAGCGTGGTGCCGATCTCGGCCAGGTGCACCGAGGCCGACGCTGCGGCCGGGGCGACACCGGCCACCAGCAGCAGGGTCGACGAGGTCAACCCGTAGGCCATGCCGAGCGAGCCGTCGACCAGTTGCGCGAGGAGCCCGACGAGGGCGAGGACCAACAGCTTGCGCACGAGCGCCCCCTGACTATTCGGCATCTCCTATCAACTTGGTCGACAATGCGGCACGAGGCGGCCCCGGGTCAAGTCCCTGTCGGTTAAATGTTGGGACGCCTGCGGCGGATGGGGCTGCGGTCAGCTCCAGGCGCGCGGGTCGGCGGCCAGTGCGCTGACCCGCTCGGGCAGGGTGCCGTTGGCCACGTCGGCGACGGTGACCAGGTCGAGGATCTCCCGTTCGCTGGCCCGCAGGGCGATCCACACGTCCTGCAACGCGCGGGCGGCCCCCTGGTAGCCGAGCTGCTCCGGGCGCTGCCCGCGCACGTGCGCCAGCGGCCCGTCGATCACCCGGATCACCTCGGCGAGGGAGATGTCGCCGGCGGGCCGGGCCAGCCAGTATCCGCCCTCGGGGCCACGCTGGGCGTGCACGATGCCGCCCCGGCGCAGCTGCAACAGGATGCTCTCCAGGAACTTCGGCGGGATCCCCTGGGACCTGGCGATCTGCTCGGCCGTCACCGGGCGGGCCCGCGCGGCGCCCGCACCGTCGGCGACCGCCGCCAGCTCGGCAGCCGCGCGGAGGGCGTAGTCGACCCGGGCGGAGAGACGCATGCCGGTCAGGTTAGTCGCCCGCCATGCCGGCCGGACCGCCGCCCTCAGCCGAACGGGGGAACCGGGCGTGCCAGGGCCGTTCGCCGGGCCGACCGGAGTGTCTCGACACTGGCGCGGGCGTGGCACCATACCCGTGTCGACGGATCGACGCCGACCGCCGAGGCAGCCGAGGCAGCCGCGCGGTCGGGACCGCCAGGGGCGATGGGGGCAGCGACAGCGATGCCGGTGACGACTCCGCTCGGTCCACGGGATCCGGACCGGGCCGGCCCCTACGAGCTGCTCGGTCGGCTCGGCTCGGGTGGCCAGGGCGTGGTCTACCTGGGCCGCGACCGGCAGGGCCGGCTGGTCGCCGTCAAGATGCTCGACCTCTCCGTGCCACCCGACCCGCGCGCCAGGTCCCGGTTCGCCAAGGAGATCGACGCCGCCCGCCGGGTCGCGCCGTTCTGCACCGCCCAGATCCTCTTCGCCGACGTCGACGACGACCCGCCGTACGTGGTGAGCGAGTACATCGAGGGCCCCACCCTGCACCGGTACGTCCACGAGCGGGGCCCGGTCGCCGACAACGTCCTGCACCGGCTGGCCGTGGGCACCGCCACCGCGCTCGCCGCGATCCACCAGGCCGACGTGGTGCACTGCGACCTCAAGCCGGACAACGTGGTCCTCGGCACGGACGGCCCCCGGGTGATCGACTTCGGCATCGCCCGGGCGCTCGACGTCACCGGCACGGTGACCGGCAGGATCATGGGCACCGCACCGTACATGGCACCGGAGCGGTTCCGCGACGACGAGGTCGGCCCGGCCAGCGACGTGTTCGCCTGGGCGGCCACCATCGCGTACGCCGCGACGGGCCGCCCGCCGTTCGGCACCGGCACGGCCGCAGCGGTGATGCACCGGGTGCTGCACGACCCGCCGGACCTGACCGGCCTCTCCGGCCCGCTGGCCGAGCTGGTCGGACAGTGCCTGGACAAGGACCATCGGGCCCGGCCACCGGCCGACGAGATCCTGCTGCGGCTGCTGGGGCACAGCCCGCGTGGCGGCGCGCCGGTGCCGATCCGGGCGGCCCTGCAACAGGGCACCGACGCGGCGGCCACCCAGCCGGTCCCCCGCCAGCCGGCACCGCCGCACCCGGCGGCCCATTGGCCGATGCCCGCGCCGACGGCACACCAGCCGGGCCGACCGGCGGCGTACCGGCCGGTGGCGCACGGGGCGCGGCCCGAGCGCTGGTCGCGGCGGCTGCGCCGGGAGTACGCCGACCCGTGGGGGATCTCGACGGCGATCTTCCTCGGGGCGGTCGGCGCTGCCGTGGGATACGTCGCGTCCACCGCCGTGCCCACCGCCGCCGGCGTCGGGGCGGTCACGTTCGCCGTTGTCTACGGCGTGCGCCTGCTGGTCGCCACGGCGCTGCCGCCGGCCGCCGCCCCGCCGCAGGCCGCTGCGCAGCCGGGCCCCGGCGCAGCACCGGTGTCCCCGTCCGACCCGCACCCCTGGAGGAACCGATGACCGCCGGCCAGCGTTCCGCCCGGCCGTGGCTGCCGTACCCGGTGGCCGTCGTCGCCGGGCTCGCGGTCATCGCTGCGGCGTACGTGATCGTGCGGCCCGCCCCCGGCCCGGACCGCTCGGGGTGCGTGGCGCTGGAGGTGAACTCCTCCACGGAGAAGGCCGCCCTACTCGGCCAGCTCGCGGCCCGGTACAACGCCGCCGACCGGCGCTTCGCCGGGCGCTGCGCCGAGGTGAGCGTGCACGGGCTCAACTCGGGCAAGGCGATGGAGGCCCTGGCGGCGGGAAACTGGTCGGGCCGGCAGCCGACGGTGCCGCCGCCGCAGGTGTGGCTGCCGACGTCGTCGCTGTGGACGGGCCGGCTGCGGTTGCTCGACGAGCAGGCGGGCCGGGCGGCGCAGACCCCCGACCGGTACCCGTCGATCGCCAACAGTCCGCTGGTCATCGCGATGCCGCTGGAGAAGGGCGAGCTGGTGCGCCAGCGCGGCAAGCTCGGCTGGGCGGACGTCCTCGGGCTCTCCGGCGACGCCGGCTGGGCGGCCTTCGGGCGGCCCGAGTGGGGCCGGTTCACCTTCGGTAAGGACAACCCCAACCTGTCCACGTCGGGGCTGGCGGCCACCATCGCCACCTACTACGCGGCGGTGCGGCGGTCCAGCGACCTGACGAAGGCGGACCTGGCGCGGCCGGCGGTGACCCAGTTCGTCCGCCGGATCGAGGCGAACGTGTCGCACTACAGCGACGACTCGGTGGACCTGCTGCGCGACCTCGCCGAGGCGGACCTGGGCGGGGCGGACCCGGGCGGGGCCGGCGAGGCGCGGGCCCGGGACATGAGCGCGGTCGTGGTGCAGGAGGAGCTGGTCTACCAGTACAACGAGGGGCAGCTCAGCCCCACCCCGGGCCACAGGCCCCGGGTGCCGCTGGTGGCGGTGCACCCGAGCGAGGGCACGTTCAACCTCGACCACCCGTACGTCGTGCTGCCCTCGGCCGACCCGGCGCAGCAGGCGGCGGCCCAGGACTTCCTGGCCTTCCTCCAGGACGGCCCGCAGCAGCGCAGCTTCGCCGACCTCGGCTTCCGCGACCACGAGCGGCGGGCGTCGGACGCGCTGGTCGCGGCCGTGCGGGGCGGCTCGGGCGGGCAGCTGACCTACTTCGACCCGCCCGCGCCCGAGGTGGTCGACGCGATCCTGCGCGGCTGGGGCACGCTGCGCAAGAAGGCGAACATCCTGCTCGCCGTGGACACCTCCGGGTCGATGCTGAAGGGCGTCGGCGGCCGGAGCCGCTTCCAGGTCGCCACCGAGGCCGCCGGCAAGGGCGTCAGCCTGCTCAACTCCGCCGACCGGGTGGCGCTGTGGTCGTTCTCCTCGGAGACACCGCAGCGGCCGGGAAGGCCGTACAGCGAGGAGGTCCGGCTCGGGCCCTACGACCGGAAGGCGTTCGAGCGCAAGCTGGCCGGGCTGAGGGTCGAGGGCAACACCGCGTTGTACGCGACGGTCCGCGCCGCGCACCGCCGGCTGCTCGACGACTACGACCCGGACCGGATCAACGCGGTGGTGGTGCTCACCGACGGCAGGAACGAGTACCCGAAGGACAACGACCTCGACCGGCTGCTCGCCGACATCGAGCTGGACCCGGACCGGCCGGTCAAGGTCTTCTGCGTCGCGTTCGACCGGGAGTCCGACCTGGCCGCGCTGGACCGGATCGCCGGGGCCAGCGCCGGCAAGGCGTTCGACGCCACCGACCCGGCGACGATCGACGAGGCGTTCGTGAAGCTGGTCAGCAGCTTCTGACCGGCGGCCGGGCCGCCTGCCTCAGCCGCCGACGCGGCGCAACAGGCCCTCCTGGACGGCGCTGGCGATGTGCCGGCCGTCGGTGGTGAACATCCGGCCCGTGGCCAGCCCCCGGGACCCGGAGGCCGACGGGCTCCAGCAGTCGTAGAGGAACCACTCGTCGGCCCGGAACGGCCGGTGGAACCACAGGGCGTGGTCGAGGCTCGCGCCGGCCACGCCGCCGGGGCCCCAGACCTCGCCGTGCACCGACAGCACCGAATCCAGCAGGGTCAGGTCGGAGGCGTACGTCAGGGCGCAGGCGTGCAGCAGCGGGTCGTCGGGGAGCTTGCCGTCGAGGCGCATCCACACCCGCTGGTGGGGGTCGGCGGGGCGGTCGCCGGGGCGGACCCAGCCGGGCTCGCCGACGTAGCGCACGTCGATCGGGCGGGGGATCTGCCCCCAGATGCCGAGCCGCTCGGGATAGCGGGCGAGGCGGTCGCTCATGGTGGGCACGTCGCCGGGTGCCGGCACGTCGGGCGGGGTGGGGGCGTGGTGGTCGAGCCCCTCCTCCTCGTGCCGCTGGAACGACGCCGACATGAAGAAGATCGGCTTGTCGTGCTGGAGCGCCACCGACCGGCGCACGGAGAACGACCGGCCGTCGCGGATGTTCTCCACCTGGTATTCGATCGGCTCGGCCGGATCGCCGGGGCGGACGAAGTAGCCGTGCAGGGAGTGGACGAACCGTTCGGGGGCGACCGTGCGGCCGGCGGCGACCAGGGCCTGACCGGCGACCTGGCCGCCGTACACCCGTTGCGGGCCGACCGGGGGGCTCATCCCCCGGAAGGTCATCGCGCCGGTGTGTGCGAGGTCGAGGACCTCCAGCAGCTGGTCGACGGCCGCCTGGCCGACGGTCGCCCCGTCGGTCACTGCAACGCCCGCGCGGACGCCGCGTCGACCAGCGAGCCGAGCTGGTGCACCCGCAGGGTGTTGGTGGAGCCCGGGGTGCCGGGCGGGCTGCCGGCGACGATGACCACGTAGTCGCCGGGGTTGGCCCGGTCGAGGCCGAGCAGCGCCTGGTCGACCTGGCGGAACATGTCGTCGGTGTGCTCGACGAACGGCATCAGGAACGTCTCGACGCCCCAGCAGAGGGCCAGCTGGCTGCGCACCTCGGGCACCGGGGTGAACGCCCACAGCGGCAGGTCGCAGTGCAGCCGGCTGAGCCGCTTGACGGTGTCGCCGGTCTGCGAGAAGGCCACCAGGGCCTTCGCCCCGATGGCCCGGGCGATCGACGACGCGGCGACGGTGAGCGCCCCGCCGTGGGTGCGCGGGTCGTGCTGGAGCCGGGGCACCCCGATCGAGCCGGCCTCGGTCGTCGTGATGATCTTGGCCATGGTGCTGACCGTGAGCACCGGGTATTTTCCGACGCTGGTCTCGCCGGAGAGCATCACCGCGTCCGCGCCGTCGAGCACCGCGTTGGCCACGTCGGAGGCCTCGGCGCGGGTCGGCCGCGAATTCTCGATCATGGAGTCGAGCATCTGGGTCGCCACGATGACCGGCTTGGCGTTCTCCCGGCACAGCTGCACGGCGCGCTTCTGCACCAGGGGGACCTGGTCCAGCGGCAGCTCGACGCCGAGGTCGCCACGGGCGACCATGACGCCGTCGAAGGCCAGCACGATCGCCTCCAGGTGGTCGACCGCCTCCGGCTTCTCGACCTTGGCCAGCACCGGGCGGCGGACGCCCTCCTCGTCCATGATGCTGTGGACGAGCTTGATGTCCTCCGCCGAGCGGACGAAGGACAGCGCGATCATGTCGACGCCCAGGCCGAGGGCGAAGCGCAGGTCCTCGGCGTCCTTCTCGGACAGGGCCGGGACGCTGACCGCCACGTTCGGCAGCGACACGCCCTTGTTGTTGGAGACCGGGCCGCCCTCGGTGACCAGGCAGCGGATGTCGTTGCCGACCACCTCGCTGACCTCGACGGCCACCCGACCGTCGTCGATGAGCAGCCGGTCGCCGGCCTTCACCTCCTGCGGCAGCTTGCGGTAGGTGCAGGAGACCCGGTCCTTCGTGCCGAGGACGTCGTCCCCGGTGATCACGACCGAGTCGCCGGTGCGCCACTCGTGCGGGCCGTCGGCGAACCGGCCGAGCCGGATCTTCGGGCCCTGGAGGTCGGCGAGCACCGCCACCGGCCGGCCGGCGGCGTCGGAGGCCTCGCGGACGAGCCGGTTGACCGCCTCGTGGTCCGCGTGGCTGCCGTGGCTGAAGTTGAGCCTCGCCACGTTCATGCCCGCCTCGACGAGCCCCCGGATGCGCTCCGGTGACGCGGTGGCGGGGCCAAGGGTGCAGACGATCTTCGCGCGGCGTGTCACGCCCATCAGGCTAGTCTCTCCTCCGGGTCGGTCTGCGGGCCGACCCCTTTCGGACTGCGAACAGTTGTCCAACGACGCGTCGCACCCGCGCAGCCGGCGGGCGGAACCGCACCGGAGGCATCGTCCGGAGTCGTCGTGTGCGGCGGGCATCGGCGACCGCGCGCCGGGAATCCTACCGCCCGGCGTCACCTCCCATGGGCGCGCTCCCCGCCGTCGTGGCTGACGCTAGCAGCGGGCGGCCAATGACCGCCGTCACGATCACGACAACGCCGCCGGTCCTCGACGGCGAGGGGTCAGCTCTGCGTCCGGGCGAGGGGGAACTCCACCGAGCCGGCCGGGCAGAGGAACGTCATCACGTCGACGGCGTAGAGCCCCGCCTGCACCGCCGGGTCGGCCTCCATGACGCTGCGCACGTCGTCCACGGAGCCGGTGCGGGCCAGGCCGAAGCCGATCGGCGGGTCGGACTCGCGCCCGGGGCCGTCGATCGACCCGGCGACCAGGACGATCCCCCGCCGCTGCAACGCGCGCATGTGCTCCGTGTGCTCGGCCTGCAACCGCTGGACCGTCTCGTCGGGCAGGGCCCGCCCCGACGGGCCCGGGTAGAGCACGATGCACTCGTACGTGTCGAGCGCGAAGTCGAGCTGCGGCATCCCGGTCACGGCGTCCCCTCCCCCGCTGCCGGCCCGCGCCCCGCCCGCGGACCCGCCCCGGCCAGCCTCGCACGCGCCGGCCCGCCGCCGGGGCCGCTCGGCGCAAACAGCCCCTTCCCCCTCGGTGATCAAGCCACTACCTTCTGAATGGTTTCTCGTAACCGGTGGTGAGTGAGGGGTCGCGTGGAGGAGTTCGACTACGTCGTGGTGGGCGCGGGCGCGGCCGGGTGCGTGCTGGCCCACCGGCTCAGCGCGGATCCGGCGACCCGGGTGCTGCTGGTCGAGGCGGGCGGGTGGGACCGCAGCCCGTTCGTGCGCATCCCGAAGGCGTTCAGCAGGCTGATGGACGACCGGCGTACCGCCTGGCACTACCCGGCCGAGGCGACGCCGGGGCGGCGGGAGGTGTGGCAGCGCGGCCGGCTGGTCGGCGGGTCCAGCTCCGTCAACGGCATGGTCCACGGCCGGGGCGACCGCCTCGACTGGGACGGGCTGGAACGCCTCGGCAACCCGGGCTGGGGGTGGGACACCATGCTGCCGGTCTTCAAGCGGCTGGAGGACCATCCGCTGGGCGAGTCGCCCACGCGCGGGGCCGGCGGGCCGCTGCGGCTGTCCTCGGCGACCGGCACCGACGGGCTCTGCGAGGACGTGATCGCCGCCGGGGAGGCGCTGGGCTGGCGCCGGGCCGACGACCTCAACGCCACCGAGGACGAGCGGATCGGCTACGTCACGGCGACGATCCGCGACGGCCGCCGGGTCAGCGCCGCCGACGCGTTCCTGCACCCGGTGCGGGACCGGCCGAACCTGACCGTCGCGGTGGACACGGCCGTGCGGCGGGTCCTCGTGCACGCCGGCCGGGCGGTCGGCGTACGGGCCGTCAGCGGCGGCCACACCGTCGACTACGCCGCCTCGGCGCAGGTGATCCTCGCCGCCGGGGCGATCGCCAGCCCGCAGCTGTTGCAGGTGTCGGGCATCGGCCCCGCCGACACGCTGCACCGGGCCGGCGTCGAGGTGCTGCTCGACCGGCCCCGGGTGGGCCTCGGGCTGCGCGAGCACCGGTCGATGCCGGCGCAGTTCCGGCTGATCGGCGACGGCGGCTACAACCACATGCTGGGCAGCCTGCTCGGGCAGGGCCTGGCCGGGCTGCGGTACGCGCTGACCCGGCGGGGGCCGCTGAGCCTGCCGGTGCACGACGTGGGGGCGCACATCCGGTCCACGCCGGAGGTCGACCACCCGGACGCCCAGCTGCTCGTCGCGCCGTTCTCGGCTGCCCCGCCCCGGCCCGGCCACGCGCTGGAGCTGGAGACCGAGGCGGGGATGATGGGGCTGTGCACGGTCACCCGGCCGGACAGCGAGGGCCACCTGGCCATCGTCTCGGCCGACCCGGGCACGCCGCCGCGGATCGTGGCCAACTACTTCGCCACCGGGCACGACCGGCGGGTCGCCGTGGACGCGTTCCGCCGGATGCGGGAGCTGTTCGCCACCGCGCCGATCGCCGGGCGGATCGCCGCCGAGACGGTGCCCGGCCCGGCCGTACGCGGCGACCGGGAGATCGTCGAGGCTGCGCTGGCGCTTGGCTACTGCGGCTACCACGCGGTCGGCACCTGCGGCATGGGCCCCTCCGACGAGCACGTCGTCGATGCCCGGCTGCGGGTGCGCGGCGTCGACGCGCTGCGGGTGGTGGACGCCTCGGTGCTGCCGGTGCTGGTGTCCGGCTACCTCAACGCGCCGGTGCTGGCGCTGGCCTGGCGGGCGGCCGACCTGATCCTGGCCGACTGACTCCGGGCAGCCGGGGTAGGGGAGCACAATCGACCGGACGACGCAGACAGGATTGGGGTTCGACTCATGGGTGACGACGCTGGCGGGCAGCCCGCGAAGGTCTCCGGCACGTACCGGATCGGCGGTGACCTCCGGGTCGACCGGCTCGGCTACGGGGCGATGCAGCTCACCGGGCCGGGCGTGTGGGGCGACCCGAGGGACCCGGCGGAGGCGGTGCGGGTGCTGCGCCGGGCGTACGAGCTGGGCGTGACGTTCATCGACACCGCCGACTCGTACGGGCCGTTCGTCTCCGAGCTGCTGATCAAGGAAGCGCTGCACCCGTACGCCGACGACCTGGTCATCGCGACCAAGGCGGGGCTGACCCGCTCCGGGCCGGGCGACTGGCGGCCGGTGGGCCGGCCGGAATACCTGCGCCAGCAGTGCGAGCTGAGCCTGCGCCACCTGGGCCTGGAGGCCATCGGGCTCTACCAGCTGCACCGCATCGACGCGTTGGTGCCGCTGGCCGACCAGCTCGGCGAGCTGGCGCTGCTCAAACAGGAGGGCAAGATCCGGCACATCGGGCTGTCCGAGGTGACCGTCGCGCAGATCGAGCAGGCCCGCCAGATCACCCCGATCGTGTCGGTGCAGAACCTCTACAACCTGGCCGACCGCAGCGCCGAGGACGTGCTGGACCACTGCGAGCGCAACGACCTGGCCTTCATCCCGTGGTTCCCGATCGCCACCGGCAACCTGGCGAAGCCGGGCGGCCCGCTGGACGCGATCTCCACCAAGCACGGCGCGACGCCCGCGCAGCTCGCGCTCGCCTGGCTGTTGCGGCGCTCGCCGGTCGTGCTCCCCATTCCGGGTACGTCGTCGGTGGCGCACCTGGAGGAGAACGTGGCCGCCGCGCGGGTGCGGCTCACCGACGACGAGTACGCGGCCCTCGCGAAGGCCACCTGAGCTCCGCCGCGACTCCGCCGTGCGCCGACGGGCGTCCGCCGCCGGATGGCGCTAGCCTGGCCGGGCCCCGCCTCCGAGCCTCCCCGGATGCGCCGGTGCCAACCGAAGACATGCTGACCACCGACGACCTCGACGCGATCGGTTTCCTGACCCGAGCGCGCCGACCCGGAGGCGCTGCCGGGTCGTCTGCTGCGGGCCGTCGACGAGAACCGGATCGCCGATCCGCACGACCGTGGCGGGGACGATACCGACACGAGCACGACTCCTGAACTGATCATCTCGCCGAGAGAACCTGAAGATCATCAGAAGTCGCGCTCGTCCACCATCCCACCCACAACACGAGGAGCCCCGATCCGGCGTCCAGATCGGGGCTCCTCGTCGCTGTATCGCCGTGGACCATACGCGGCAGAACAAGAACCGCGTTTTCCCAGCACCGGGACCAGGTATGCCGGCCGCTGCCCTACGCCGACGACACGGCTCCGGCTGATCAGCAGACGCCGTAGATCGACCGCCAGACCGGATCGAACAGGAAGGTGCCGTCGGGGTTCTGCGGAGATGCGGCGCCGGCCTTGGTGGAGACGTGACCGTTGGTGCTGTCCGCCGAGGTGGTCAACCGGTGAGATCCTCCGAACGGTGGCGTCGCACCGTCAACGCTGGTCGGCGTGCCGAGTAGACCCATGGCCTCGAAGTCCCGTAGGTGGTCGGGGAGTTGCGCGTCGGCGGTGTGGCTGAAGCCGAAGAATCGTTCGATCGGGGTCAGCGGCGTCCGGTGGGTCCACGCGGCCGGTTGGCCGTCGATGTTGTCCGACGGGCCGGACAGCATCACGACGCGTTCGGTCCTACGGATCATGCCGATGAGCCCCGACGTGCTCGCACCGTGCGAGGTGCCGGAGATGGTGATCCGGTCCCACCGGGGCAGGTCCCCGTCCAGGAAGAAGCCCCAGTCGCCTTCCGGCATATCGGTGACGAGGAACTTCAGCATGCGCGTCACCCGCTCCTCAATGGAGTTGCCGCGAGTGATGTCGATGAACGGGCTCAGGTCGGTCCCCTCGAACGCCTCCTGGCGCCCGAGTCGATGACAGTCCGGGTCAGGATCCTGCGGACAAATGGTCGGTATGCCGTAGGCGTTGGAGTAGTGCGGTGCCAGCACGTGGAATCCCAACGACGCGAGGTACTCCGTCATTGTCCGATCCGGTGGCGAGGTCGCTCCGGCAAGGAAGACCACCAAGCGTCCCTGCATCCGCTCGGCTCGCGTGTCCAACGTCGCGAACTGGTCCGCGATGAAGTCGTCGGCCGGGGCTTCGGGCGAGTCGACCTCGTCTGGCCTGATGGTGCGAAAGTGCAGCGCCGGTACCGATGTGTCGATCCTGGGACCCTGCTCGGTTC
The DNA here is from genome assembly GCF_042670805.1 of Micromonospora sp. NPDC057141. Taxonomy (NCBI): domain Bacteria; kingdom Bacillati; phylum Actinomycetota; class Actinomycetes; order Micromonosporales; family Micromonosporaceae; genus Micromonospora; species Micromonospora sp. NPDC057141. The sequence continues at coordinate 11,936 of NZ_JBHUVA010000085.1, forward strand.
TGATCGACGCTCCGGACCCGTTGTTCGCCTGGCCGTCAGCGAAGGCGAAGGCCGCAGGCGGCGAGGAGACTGCGAGTGCGACAATCGCCACGAAGACGGCAGCTGACCTCTTCATGGCAGAATCCTATCACCAAAGTGCGATTCACCACATCGAGGGCCGGCGGCTCGTCGCGGTCGTAGCCGACCTCCGCCGGTTCGTCGAGGTCGTAGCCGTCGTACGCCCGATCGTCGACGTCGACGTCGGGCAGCTCGGTCCCGCTCAGCGCCCCGCCCAGCCGTTGGATCGTCGAGATCACCACGTTCGACGAGTCGAGCATCCCGGCGCCGGAGAGCCGGTCGACGGTCGCCCCCGGCCTGGGGCCGGCTGGTGCACGCGTACGGGCACGGCGGCGCGGGGGTCACCCTGTCCTGGGGGTACGCCGCCGAGGTGGCCCGCCTCGCCCTGGACGGCTGACCTCCGCCCAGCGGCGGCCGACGTCGAACAGCGACGGCTGGCCTCAGCGCAGCAGGCGGAACAGCACCAGGTAGCCGCAGTAGGCCAACGGCATGAGCAGCACGCAGGTCACGAAGCCGAGCGGCACGAACCGGGGCGGCGGCCCGTCCGCGCCCAGCGCCGGCCGCCCCCACCGGCCGAGCACCAGGTATCCGGCGACGAAACAGAGCACGGGCAGCACGCCGCAGGTCGCCACGTAGACGGCCCCGGCGCTGGCCACCACTCCGGCGACGCCCAGCAGCACCACCGACAGCGCGACGCCGGCCGCCGCGCACGCCGCATACACGGCCAGGGCCCGCGCCAGCGGCGACCACGCCGGCAGCAGCGGCGGCCGACGGCCGACCGCCTCCGTGACCCCGATCAGCCGGTCCGCCTCGTCGGCGAGCCGCCGGGCCTCGGCCAGCTCCGCGCCCGGGTCGACCCCCCCGGCCCGGGGCGCGGGCACCCCGCCCGCCGCCGGCACCACCAGCACCGCGCCGGTCGTCGTCGCACCCGGGGGGTACGCCCCGACACCCGGCCGCCCCGGCGGGGTGGCTGCCGGCGGGGTAGCTGCCGGCGGCGCGGGGCGCTCGCCTGCGGCGGGTTCCGGTTCGGCGGTGACGCCGGCGGCCCGGCCGAGCTGGTCGAGGCGGTGGGACTGGGCGTCGAGGCGTCGGGTGAGCTGGTCGAGCGTCCCGCGCAGGGCGGAGCGGCGGCGGTCCTCGGCGGCGGCGTCCCGGTCGGTCTCGCGACGCTGGTCGGCGAGCTGCCGGGCCAGGGCGGCGTACTCGGCGAAGGTGGCCACGGCTCAGCGCTCCTCGTCCCGCTCGTGCCCCGGCCCGGTGAACGGCACGATCAGCCGGGTGCGCTGGTCGTGCCGGTCCACCAGCAGCGCCCGGTCGGGGCGCGGGGTGTAGGCGAGGTCGTGCTCGCCCAGGTGCAGCCCCAGCTCCCCGCCGGGGACGTTCAACGCGACCATACAGGCGACGTCGTCGCGGTGGTGCGCCCCGCCGAGGTCGTCGGCGAGCCGGCGCAGCCCCCGCCACCAGCCCAGCAGGTGCACCCCGTGGCCCGGGCCCCCGCGCAGCAGGGCGCGCAGGTCGTCCAGGCCGGAGCGGAACGTGGTCGGGTCGGTGCCGGCGAGGGCGGCCGAGGCCGCGTCCGCGCCGAAGACCACCAGGTAGGTGCGGCCGGGCGCGGGCCGATCGGTGGTGGGTGGGCCGGCGGCGAGGGTGGCGATCCGATCGCGCAGGCCGACCGGGTCGAGCCGCTCCACCGGGTGGCCGGCGGCGGCGAGCGCGGCGGCGGTGGCGTCGGCCACCGGGTCGACGGCGGCGACCAGCCCGGCGAGCAGGAACCGGGCCCCGCCGGGGGCATGCTGCCGGGCGAGGCCCAGCGCGGCGGCCCGCAGCACCTCCGCGCCGACGGTCGAGGTGCCGACCACGGCCAGGTGCCGGCCCGGGGTGGCGTCGAGGGCGAACGAGGCGGGGCTGCCCGCCACGTCGACGACCCGGCCCACCAGGGCGACCGGGGGCCCGTCGCCGGGGCGCAGGGCGGCGAGGGCCGGATCGTCGTCCGGCCGCGCCGGATCGTACCCCCGGAAGACGGTGGGCCCGGCGGACCCGGCCGGGCGGTCGCGCCACAGCTCGTGGCGCAGCCGGGCGAGTTCGTCGCGGGCCGCGTACGCGTCGGGGAAGCGGACCACGGTGTCGGCCCCGGTCGCCCCGGCGGCGGTGTTGAGCACGGCCGCGCCGATCGGCAGCGCGTCGGCGGCGGTGTTGAGCGCGTCGAGCACTCCCCCGCCGCCAGGCAGGGCCACCCGCAGCGGGAACTGCCCGAAGATCGCCTCGGCGCGGCCGTACAACGACTCGATGCCGGCGGTGGCCTGGCTGGCCAGCACCAGGTGCACCCCGTACGAGCGGCCCTTGCGGGCCAACTCCTCCAGCAGGGCGACGGCCTCCCGGGCGACGGCATCGGTGCCGGCGAGCAGCACCTGGAACTCGTCGACGACGGCCACGATCCGGGGCACCGCCGCGTCGCGGGGCAGGTCGGCGAGCTTGGTGACGCCGTGCCGCTTGAGGACGGTCGCCCGCCGGTTCAGCTCCCGGCGCAGCTCCCGCAGCACGGCCAGGCCGTACTCCCGGTCGCTCTCGATGCCGACGACGCGGGCGTGCGGCAGCCACGACGGGTCCCGCTCGGTGGGCACGAACTCGGTGAAGCTCACACCCTCCTTGAAGTCGAGCAGCCAGAGCTGGAGCTGGTCGGGGGCGTAGCGGGCGGCCAGCCCGTAGAGGGCGTCGAGCAGGAACACCGTCTTGCCGGCGCCGGTGCGGCCGGCGACCAGCCAGTGCGGGGTGGCGTCGTCGAAAGCGACGGTGACCGGCTGCCGCCCGGCCCGGCCGACCACGGTGGACAACCCGGCGGCGCTGGCCGCCACCCAGCGGCGGGCCGGCAGCAGGTCGGCGAAGGCGGGCGGGGCGTCGCGGCGGGCGGCCGGGGCGAGGTGCGCGGCGAGGGCGGCCACGGTGGCCGGGGGCAGGTCACCGTCGAGAACGACGGGGGCGGCCAGCCCCGAGCCGTCGGCGCTGAACGGGTGCCCGGGCGGGTCGCCGACGTGGGCGTACCGCTGCATCAGGCGCAGCGCGGTGGCCGCGCCGGGCGGCGGCGCGGCGGACCCGGCGGCGCCCTGCTGGCCGGTGGTGCTCTGGTGCGCGGCGGCGCTGCGGTGGCCGGCGAGCAGCACGCAGACCGCGGCGGACGCCCCGGCGTGGGTGAGCGCGGCGAGCCGGGCCAGCTCGCGGGGGCCGGGCGACGCGGCGGCCACCAGCACCAGCAGCTCGCGGGCGGCCGGGGCGGCCTCCTGGGCGGCCCGGGCGTGCCGCTCGGCCTCGTCGAGCAGCGCGGCGACCTCGGCGGCGGTGGTGGCGGTCGGGGCGAGCACCCCGGCGTCAAGCAGCGGGCGCAGCGGCAGGAAGGTGGCCCCGAAGGCCACCGTGTCGATCCCGGCGACCCGGACCGTGCCGGGCGGGGCGGTGGCGAGCAGCCGCAGCACCACCGCGCGCAGCAGCTCACCGACGCGCGGGTCGCGGGCGTCGGCGTCGACGGTGAGGTGGCAGCCGCCGCCGAGCGGGACGAGCACGGGGAAGCCACCGTCCAGGGTGGTCGCCTCGCCGACGCGGATCGGGGCGGGCGCATCGGTCAGCGCGGTGACGCCGGGGGCGGGGGCGGCGAGCCGCCCGCCGACGGTGGCCAGCCGGGCGACGACGTCGGCGGCGGTCGGCGCGGCCGGGCCGGGCGCGCCGAGTGGCCGCCGGGCCCGGTCGAGCCGCTCGCGGGCCTGCCGATGGGCGGCGACCGCCTGACCGTACGCCGACGCGAGCCTGCCCACCCTCTGCTGCCCCCCACGCGCGATGGCCGTCTGATCCAGCGAACCCTAACGGACGGGTGGCGGCGTCGGACAGTCCGCCGCGACGGCGCGGGGTCAGCCGGTGACGGCGTCGAGCGCCGGCAGGTAGCCCAGCCGGTAGCCGTCGGCGTTCGGGTGGTACGCCTCGATGACGCCGGTGACGTCGCGGATCCACGGCGCGGCGGCGCAGATGCCGTGCCCGGCGAAGTAGGGGCGGGCGTCGGCGAAGGTGGCCCCGGCCGCAGCGGCCCGGCCGGCGGTGATCGAGGCGAGCAGGTCGGCGGCCTCGTTGATGATGGTCCGCTTGTAGGTGCTCATCGCCAGCGCGCCGCAGGAGGTCGTCTCGAACAGTCGCGGGTAGCCGAGCACGACGAGCCGGGCGTTGGGGGCCTTCTCGCGGATCGCGGCGTAGGTGCGGTCGAGCCGGCCGGGCAGCTCGGTGGTGGCGAACGTCTTCGCCTCGTCGACCGCGCCCTCGCAGGTGCCGGTGCTGCCGAAGCGGCAGCTCGTGATGACGTCGACGAAGCCGGCGTCGTTTCCGCCGATGGTGATGGTGACCAGGGTGGTGCTGGCGCTCAGCGCGCCCACCTGCTTGTTGATGACGTCGGCGGTGACCGCGCCGCCGCAGGCGGGGAACGAGAAGCTGGCGACCTGGTGGGCGGCGGCCCAGAGCGGGGCGTACGACTTCTCGCTGCGCAGGCAGGTGGACAGGTCGTACGGCCCAGCGCCGACGCCGGAGGAGTACGAGTCGCCCAGCGCCACGTAGTTGACTGCGGCGGCGGCCGGGGCGGCCTGCGCGGCGCGGGCGGCTTGGGCGGCCTGGGCGACGCCGGGGACGGCCGCCGCGCCGAGGGTCGCGGCGAGCAGGGCGGCCAGCGCGGTCAGGGCACGGGCCAGCGGGCGGTGGGGCATGGGGAACCTCCGCGGGGGCAGGGGTGGTGGATCCTCGGAACCGCGCGCGTGGCCCAGGGGTGGTGGTTACTGGTCGGTAATGATATCGAAACATCTCCATCGACGGAATAGGGCGCGGGCCGCCCGCGCGGGACACAACCGTTCACATCCGTCGATTAAATTTGCCGACGTACACCCCAACGGAGGGAGTCCACCCCGTGCGACGCGTTCTCGCGGCGGCCATCGCCGCCCTGACCGTCTCCACCACCGGCGCGGTCGCGGCCGGCACCCCCGGCCACGCCGCCGCCCGATCGGGCTGGGGCCGACCGCCGGCCGCCCAGGCCGCGCCCACCCCCGGCAGCCCTGGCCTGGGCGACAGCTACTTCCCCGACTACGGCAACGGCGGGTACGACGTCGACCACTACGACGTCCGGCTGCGCTACGAGCCCGCCACCGACCTGCTCTCCGGCACCGCCACGATCCTCGCCCGGGCCACCCAGGACCTGTCCCGGTTCAACCTGGACTTCGTGCTCGGCGTCGAATCGGTGAAGGTCAACGGCTGGTCGGCCACCTTCGCCCGGGAGGGCGCCCACGAGCTGGTGATCACCGCACCCCGCCCGATCGTCGCGGGCCAGTCCCTCACCATCGTGGTGCAGTACGCGGGCGTGCCGTCGCAGACCCGCGTCGACGGCTGGACCGGCTGGACCAGGACGGCCGACGGGGCGATGGCCGTCAACGAGCCCGAGTCGGCCTGGTGGTGGTATCCGAGCAACGACCACCCCCTCGACAAGGCCACCTGGGACGTCTCCGTGTCGGTGCCGACCGGCGTCGAGGTGGTCAGCAACGGGGTGCAGCCCCGGCCACCGCTGGCCGAGCCCGGCAACCGCACGCGCTGGGGCTGGCGCAGCGCCACGCCGGGCGCGACGTACCTGGCGTTCCTCGCCATCGGGCAGTACGACATCGTCACCGACACCGCGCCGAACGGGCAGCCGGTCGTCAACGCCTACAGCACCACGCTGGGCGCGCTCGGGCCGGCCGCGCGGGCCAGCATCGAACGCACCGCCGAGATCGTCGACTGGGAGAGTGGGATCTTCGGGCCGTACCCGTTCGAGGCGCAGGGCGGCGTCGCCGGCCCGGTCGACGGCATCGGCTTCGCGCTGGAGACGCAGACCCGCTCGGTGTACGGGCCGGGCTTCTGGCGGCGCGGGTCGAACACCTACGTGGTCGTGCACGAGAACGCCCACCAGTGGTTCGGCGACTCGGTCTCGGTCGCGGACTGGAGCGACATCTGGCTCAACGAGGGCTTCGCCAGCTACGCCGAGTGGCTCTGGTCGGAGGAGCAGGGCGAGGGCACCGCGCAGGAGTGGTTCGACTTCACGTACGCCAGCTATCCGGCCGACGACGAGTTCTGGCAGGTCCGGCCCGGCGACCCGGGCGCGGCAGACCTTTTCGACGGCGCGGTCTACGACCGGGGCGCGATGACCCTGCACCAGCTCCGGCTGGCCGTCGGCGACGAGGTGTTCTTCCGCATCCTGCCGGCGTGGACCGCCGCGCACCGCCACGGCAACGGGACCATCGAGCAGTTCCAGGCCCTCGCCGAGCAGCTCTCCGGCAAGGACCTCGACGACCTGTTCACCACCTGGCTGTTCACCAAGGGCCGCCCGGGGCTGACGCAGGACGCCTCGGCGGCCGGCGCACCGGGCGCTCGCGCCGCCACCGCGCCCGTCCGGCCGAAGTCGTGGGCCAAGATCCGCGAGGCCCACGAGCTGCTCGCGCACTGACCGGTCGGCCGCCCGCCCCGCTCCGCATTCCTCGCTGCGGTGCCGGCCTCGACGCCCTAGGCAGCTGCCCCGCTTGTGCTACCGGCTGGCGGCAGCGACCGACACCCGACCCGCGACCGACACCCGATGGCGATCGGCAACCGCCGGCAACCCGCAACCGCCGGCGACCGGCAACCGGCGCTGGGCGCACGTCCGGGGCAGCTCCCTAGGCACCGCGAGGAGTCTTCGGTGGCGAGCGGACGCCACCCGACCGGAAACGAGCCGACCGGGCCGGGACACGAAGTCCCGGCCCGACAAGCGGGACTCGTCAGCGGGCGACGAGGGGCTGCCGCGCCGGGTCGACCGGGGCAGGCAGCTCGCCCACCCCGCCCAGGTAGGAGTGGATCGCCGCCGCCGCCGCCCGCCCCTCGGCGATCGCCCAGACGATCAGCGACGCGCCCCGGTGCATGTCCCCGGCGACGAAGACGCCGTCGGCGTCGGTCTGCCAGTCCGGCCGGGCGTCGATCGCGCCCCGGGCGTTGCGGGCCACCCCGAACTGCGCCAGCAGCGGCTGCTGCTCGGTGCCCTCGAAGCCGATCGCCAGCAGCACCAGGTCCGCCGGCAGCTCCCGCTCCGAGCCGGGCAGCGCCGTGACGATCCGCCGGCCGGCGCGCTTGGAGACGGTCACCTCGGCGATGCGTACGGCGCGCACCTGGCCGGTGCCGTCGTCGACGAACTCCTGCACGGCGGCGGCGAACACCCGGTCGCCGCCCTCCTCGTGCGCCGGGTAGCTGCGCAGGATCCACGGCCAGGTCGGCCACGGGTCGCGCTCGGCGTCGCGGGCGTGCGGCGGCTCGGGGTACAGGTCGAGCTGGTGTACGCCGGCTGCGCCCTGCCGGTGGGCCACGCCGAGGCAGTCCGCAGCGGTGTCGCCGCCGCCGATGATCACCACGTGCTTGCCGGCGGCGTCGATCGGGGTGCCGTCGGGCAGCACCGCGAGGGCGGGCTTTCCCTCCCCGGCTGCGGCGACCACCCGGTTCGCGGCGACCAGGTGCGTCATCGCCTGGTGCACGCCGCGCAGCGCCCGCCCCGGGGTTTCCGGGGTGTCCCGGCCCTGCAACGCGCCGCAGGCGAGCAGCACCGCGTCGTGCGCCTCGCGCAGCTGCGCGGCGGTCACGTCGACGCCGACGTTCACGCCGGTGCGGAACGCGACGCCCTCGGCCGCCAGCTGGGCCAGCCGCAGGTCGATGTGCTGCTTCTCCAGTTTGAAGTCGGGGATGCCGTACCGGAGCAGGCCGCCGATCGCGTCGTCGCGCTCGTACACCGTCACGGTGTGGCCGGCGCGGGCGAGCTGCTGGGCGGCGGCCAGGCCGGCGGGCCCGGAGCCGACCACGGCGACCGACCGGCCGGTCGGCGCGGCCGCCGGACGCGGCTCGAGGCCGCCCCGGGCCGCCGCGTCGGCGATCTCCACCTCGACCTGCTTGATGGTCACCGGCTGCCCGCCGCCGATGCCGAGCACGCACGCGGCCTCGCAGGGCGCCGGGCAGAGCCGGCCGGTGAACTCGGGGAAGTTGTTGGTGGCGTGCAGCGACTCCACCGCGGCGTCCCAGCCGCCGGTGCGGACCAGGTCGTTCCAGTCCGGGATGCGGTTGCCCAGCGGGCAGCCGTCGTGGCAGAACGGGATGCCGCAGTCCATGCAGCGGGTGGCCTGCTCGCGGATCAGCGCCTCGCCGGCCGGCGGGTACACCTCCCGCCAGTCGGAGATCCGCACCGGCACCGGCCGGCGCGCGGGCAGCCGCCGGTCGTAGCGCAGGAAACCGTTCGGGTCAGGCACGAGCCACCTCCTGGGCGACCACCCGCGTGGCGGGCGGCACGGACGCATCGGACGGCGCCGCCGGCATCACCGGGGCGGCTGTCGCCGCCAGCGCGCTCATCACCGCGTCGTCGACGTCACGGCCGGCGGCTTCGGCGGCCCGCATGATCTCCAGCACCCGGCGGTAGTCCCGGGGCACCACCGCGGTGAACTCCTCCGCCGCGTCCGGCCAGCGCTTCAGCAGCGACTCGGCGACCGCCGAGCCGGTCTCGGCGAAGTGCCGGTGCACCAGCTCGTGCACCCGGTCGCGTTCCTCGTCGCGCAGCGGGGACAGGTCGACCAGCTCGGTGTTGACCCGCCGCTCGTCGAGGTGCCACACGTAGGCGGTGCCGCCGGACATGCCGGCGGCGAAGTTGCGCCCGGTCGCACCGAGCACCACCACCGTGCCGCCGGTCATGTACTCGCAGCCGTGGTCGCCGACGCCCTCGACGACCGCCACCGCGCCGGAGTTGCGCACCGCGAAGCGCTCGCCGACCCGGCCGCGCAGGAAGACCTCGCCGGCCGTGGCCCCGTACAGGATGGTGTTGCCGGCGATGATCTGGTCCTCGGCCCGCTCCCCCGGCGCGGCCTCGCCGTCGACGAACGGGGCGGCGGTGTCCGGGCGGACGACGAGCCGGCCGCCGGAGAGCCCCTTACCGACGTAGTCGTTGGCGTCGCCGTGCAGCCGCAGCGTGACCCCGCTCGGCAGGAACGCGCCGAAGGACTGCCCGGCGGTGCCGCGCAGCAGGAACTCGATGGTGTCTCCTGGCAGGCCGGCCCCGCCGAAGCGGCGGGTGACCTCGCCGCCGAGCATCGCGCCGACGCTGCGGTGCTCGTTGCGCACCGCCACCTCGACCCGCACCGGCGTGCCGTCGGTGAGCGCCGGCTGGGCCAGCGCGATCAGCTCGTTGTCCAGCGCCAGCTCGAGGCCGTGGTCCTGGGCCCGGACGCCGCGCCGGGCTGCGCCGGCCGGCAGCGCCGGCAGGTGCAGGACGCGACCGAGGTCGAGGCCGTGGGCCTTCCAGTGGTGGATGGCCGGTACGACGTCGAGCAGCTCGGTCTGCCCGATCGCCTCCTCGATCGAGCGCAGGCCCAGCTCGGCAAGATAGCCCCGGACCTCCTCGGCGAGGAAGAGGAAGAAGTTCTCCACGAACTCCGGCCGGCCGGTGAACCGCTCGCGCAGCACCGGGTTCTGGGTGGCGATGCCGACGGGGCAGGTGTCGAGGTGGCAGACCCGCATCATCACGCAGCCCTCGACGATGAGCGGGGCGGTGGCGAAGCCGAACTCCTCCGCGCCGAGCAGCGCCGCGACCAGCACGTCCCGGCCCGTCTTGAGCTGGCCGTCGACCTGCACGGTGACCCGGTCGCGCAGCCTGTTGAGCAGCAGGGTCTGCTGCGCCTCGGCCAGGCCCAGCTCCCACGGGGTGCCGGCGTGCTTGAGCGAGTTGAGCGGGGACGCGCCGGTGCCGCCGTCGTGGCCGGAGATGAGGATGACGTCGGCCTTGAGCTTCGCGACGCCGGCCGCGACGGTGCCGACGCCGGTCTCGCTGACCAGCTTGACGTGCACCCGGGCAGCCGGGTTGACGCACTTGAGGTCGTGGACGAGCTGCGCCAGGTCCTCGATCGAGTAGATGTCGTGGTGCGGCGGCGGGGAGATCAGGCCGACGCCCGGGGTGGCGTGCCGGGTGCGGGCGATCCACGGCCACACCTTGTTGCCGGGCAGCTGCCCGCCCTCGCCGGGCTTCGCGCCCTGGGCCATCTTGATCTGGAGGTCGTCGGCGTTGACCAGGTATTCGCTGGTCACACCGAACCGGCCGCTGGCGATCTGCTTGACCGCGGAGCGGCGGGCCGGGTCGTGCAGCCGCTCGACGTCCTCGCCGCCCTCGCCGGTGTTGGACTTGCCGCCGAGGCGGTTCATCGCGATGGCCAGGGTCTCGTGCGCCTCGGCGGAGATCGACCCGTACGACATCGCGCCGGTGGCGAACCGCTTGACGATCTCGCTGACCGGCTCGACCTCGTCCAGCGGCACGGGCGGGCGCACGCCGGTGCGCAGGGTGAACAGCCCGCGCAGCGACCCCGCCTTCGCGGCCAGCTCGTCGACCTTGGCCGTGTACTGCCGGAAGACGTCGTACTGGCGGCTGCGGGTGGCGTGCTGGAGCAGGAAGACCGTCTCCGGGTTGAACAGGTGCAGCTCGCCCTCGCGGCGCCACTGGTATTCCCCGCCGACCTCCAGCCGGTCGGACCCCACCGCGCCCGGCGCCGGCCAGGCCAGCGAGTGCCGGGCCGCCACCTCGGCGTGGACGCCGTGCAGGTCGACCCCACCGATCGTGCTGGGGGTGCCCCGGAAGTAACGCTCGACGAGGCGGGCGTCCAGGCCGACGGCCTCGAAGACCTGCGCCCCGCAGTACGACGACACGGTCGAGATGCCCATCTTGGACATGATCTTCAGGACGCCCTTGCCGAGCCCCTTGACGTAGTTGCGCACCGCCTTCGCCGGGTCGACGCCGGTCAGGCTGCCGGTGGCGATCAGGTCCTCGACCGACTCGAAGGCCAGGTACGGGTTGACGGCCGCCGCGCCGTAGCCGATCAGCACGGCCGCGTGGTGCACCTCCCGGCAGTCGCCGGACTCGACGACCAGCGCCACCTGGGTGCGGGTCTGCTCGCGCACCAGGTGCTGGTGCACGGCGGCGGTGAGCAGCAGCGACGGGATCGGGGCGAGGTCGGCGTTGGAGTCGCGGTCGGAGAGCACCAGGATGCGTACGCCGTCCTCGATCGCCTCGGAGACGTGCCGGCAGATCTCGGTGAGCCGGGCCTTGATCCCGGCCCCGCCGTCGCGGATCCGGTAGAGCCCGGAGACCCGCACGGCCTTGAAGCCGGGCAGGTCGCCGTCCTCGTCGATGGAGAGGATCTTGGCCAGCTCGTCGTTGTCGATCACCGGACCGGGCAGCACGATCTGCCGGCAGCTCGCCGGGCCCGGATCGAGCAGGTTGCCCTCCGCGCCGATGGTGTGCTGGAGGCTGGTCACCAGCTCCTCGCGGATGGCGTCCAGCGGCGGGTTGGTGACCTGGGCGAAGAGCTGGTGGAAGTAGTCGTAGAGCAGCCGCGGCCGGGTCGACAGCGGGGCGATGGGGGTGTCGGTGCCCATCGAGCCGAGCGGCTCGACGCCGGTGCGGGCCATCGGGGCGAGGAGGATCTTCAGCTCCTCCTCCGTGTAGCCGAAGGTCTGCTGGCGGCGGCGCACCGAGTCGTGGGTGTAGACGATGTGCTCGCGCGGCGGCAGGTCGCCCAGGTCGATCAGCCCGGCGTGCAGCCACTCCCCGTAGGGCTGGGCGGCGGCCAGCTCGGTCTTGATCTCGTCGTCGGAGACGATCCGGCCGGCGACGGTGTCGACCAGGAACATCCGGCCCGGCTGGAGCCGCCCCTTGGCGACCACGGTGGCCGGGTCGAGGTCGAGCACGCCCGCCTCGCTGCCGAGCACCACCAGGCCGTCGGCGGTGCGCCACCAGCGCCCCGGGCGCAGCCCGTTGCGGTCCAGCACCGCCCCGACGATCTCGCCGTCGGTGAACGCGACCGACGCCGGCCCGTCCCACGGCTCCATGAGGCTCGCGTGGAACCGGTAGAAGGCGCGCTTGTCGGCGCGCATGTCGGGGTCGTTCTCCCACGCCTCGGGGATCATCATCAGCACCGCGTGCGGCAGGCTGCGGCCGGCCAGGTGCAGCAGCTCCAGGACCTCGTCGAAGTTCGCCGAGTCGGAGGCGGCCGGGGTGCAGACGGGGAAGACCCGGCGGATGTTGCCGGGCAGGTTGGAGCTGCGCAGCAGGGCCTCGCGGGCCTGCATCCAGTTGCGGTTGCCGCGGATCGTGTTGATCTCACCGTTGTGGGCGATGATCCGGTACGGGTGGGCCAGCGGCCACGACGGGAACGTGTTGGTGGAGAACCGGGAGTGCACCAGCGCGATGGCGCTGTCGACCCGCCCGTCGGTCAGGTCGGGGAAGAACTCGGGAAGCTGGTCGGGGGTGAGCATCCCCTTGAACACCACGGTCCGGCAGGACAGCGACGGGAAGTAGGCCGGCACGCCCCGCTCGGCGGTCTCCCGCTCGGCCTGCTTGCGTACGCAGAACGCCACCCGGTCCAGGTCGAGGCCGGACAGCGGGGAGCCGGCCGGGCCGGCGGGGGTGTCGGTGAGCCGGCGGGCCGCCAGGAAGACCTGCCGCACCCGGGGCATCGCCGCGAGGGCGGTCTCGCCGAGGCCGCTCGGGTCGGTGGGCACGTCCCGCCAGCCGAGGACGTCGGCGCCCTCGACCAGGGCGTACTTCTCCAGGACCCGGCGGGCGCGGGCCTCGCCGTCGTCGTCGGTCGGCAGGAAGACCAGGCCCGTGGCGTACTCGCCGGCGGGCGGCAGGGGGAAGTCGACCACCGCGCGCAGGAACGCGTCCGGCACCTGGATCATGATGCCCGCGCCGTCGCCGGTGTTGTGCTCCGCGCCCCGGGCGCCCCGGTGGTCCAGCCGGAGCAGCGCGCCGAGACCGTTGGCGACGACCGAGTGGGAGCGCCGGCCGTACAGGTCCGCCACGAACGCCACCCCGCACGCGTCGTGCTCGTGCGCGGGGTCGTACAGCCCGGCCGCGGGCGGGGCCGACTGCTGGCTGAGAGGGTACGGAAAGGCCACCGGGCCTCCTGTCGTCACTCAGGTTGGATCATGGTCGGGACGACGTCGGCCCTTATGGGTCTATTGAGTCTACGTTAGGGGTAGGCGCGCAAGGCCAGTTCAGATTGATCACACTTCCACATCCTGGGAAGGTAGTCTCGCGCGGTGGATCACGTACGCGCTGAGACGACTGTGACGTTCGACCGGTTGGAGCGGTTCTACGACGCCGTGCCCCGCGACGTCGCCCGTGCGGAGGAGCACGGCCCCCTGGTCCTGTTCGTCCGGGAAGGGGCGGGATGGCCCTTCTATGCACGTCCCCGCCTCGACACCGCCGGGCCGCCGTCCGTGGCCGACCTCACCACCGTACGCCAGCGGCAGCGCGAGCTGGGCCTGCCGGAGGCTTTCGAGTGGGTGCACGAGCGCACCCCGGACCTGCTCGCGGTGGCCCGCGCGGCGGGGCTGACCGTGCTGGAGGCTCCGCTGATGGTCCTCGACCCGGCCGCCCTGGCCGACCCGGGCAGCTTCACCGACGTGCCGGTACGCCTGCTGGACGCGGCGTCGCCGCGCCTCGCCGCCGACGTGGCCGCCCGGCGGGCGGTCGCCGCCGTGGGCTTCGCCGCCGCCGGCACGACCCGGGGCGAGGCCGGCCCGGCGCAACGGGACGCAGCGGTCACCGAGTTGGACGTGGCGACGCTGGAGGAGGAACGGTCGCGCACCGCCGACGGCCGGCGGCTGTCCGCGCTCGCCGAGGCACCCGGCGAGGGAGCGCTGGCCAGCGGCATGGCGATGCGGGTCGGCGACACCGCCGAGATCGCCGGGGTGGCCACCCTGCCGGCCGCCCGCCGCCGGGGGCTCGGCGCGGCGGTCACCGCCACCCTCGCCCACGCGCTGCGCGCCGCCGGCACCGACCTGGTCTTCCTCTCCGCCGGCAGCGAGGACATCGCCCGCGTCTACGTCCGGGTCGGCTTCCGCCGGATCGGCACCGCCTGCATCGCCGAGCCCGCCGCGATCATCTGACCCGGGCCGCCCGCCGGGGCCGCCGGGCCAGCCGGGGCTGCCAGGTCCGCGATGTCGGCGACATGGCGGTATCCGGGCGGCCGGATACCGCCATGT
>NZ_JBHUVA010000086.1:0-26010 GCF_042670805.1 Micromonospora sp. NPDC057141
ATGGTGGACAAGGCCCGGTTCGAGTCGGTGGGCAAGTCGCTGATCTTCATGCCGATGGCGATCTCGTTCGTCGGCGCGGCGATCATCTGGAAGTTGGTCTACGGCTACCTTCGCCGACGTGCAGCCGAAGCTCCTCATGCTGTTGTACGGGCTGATCGGGTTCGCCGTGGTCGTCGGGGGGCTGCTGCTGCTCCTGGACGCCGTGCCGTCCTGGTTCGCCCGACGCCACGAGGCACAGCTGATCGCCGCCTCGGCGAACGGGGCTCCACTGCCCCGGCGCCGCAAGCCGCGCGAGGGCATGTTCGCGTTCTTCTTCCTGCTGCCAGCGGTGCTGCTGCTCATGATCGGCCTGGTCGTCCCGGCCATCCGCACCACGCTGCTGTCGTTCATGGACGGCGGCAGCCGCAACTGGGTGGGCCTGCGCAACTACACCTGGATGTTCTCCGACGACTCGATCGTCCGGGTGCTGATCAACACACTGGTCTGGGTGCTGCTGGTGCCGCTGGTGGCCACGGCGTTCGGCCTGCTCTACTCGGTCATGGTGGACAAGGCCCGGTTCGAGTCGGTGGCCAAGTCGCTGATCTTCATGCCGATGGCGATCTCGTTCGTCGGCGCGGCGATCATCTGGAAGTTCGTCTACGCCTACCGCGGCGACGGGCAGGAGCAGATCGGTCTGCTCAACCAGATCGTGGTGAGCCTCGGCGGTGAGCCGAAGCAGTGGCTGCTGGACTCGCCGCTGAACACCCTGCTGCTGATCGTGATCATGGTCTGGATCCAGGCCGGCTTCGCCATGGTGGTGCTCTCCGCCGCGATCAAGGCCATCCCGGCCGACATCGTCGAGGCCGCCCGGCTCGACGGGGTCACCCCGTGGCAGATGTTCTGGCAGATCACCATGCCGAGCATCCGGCCCGCGCTGATCGTCGTGGTGGTGACGCTGTCGATCGCCACGCTGAAGGTCTTCGACATCGTCCGCACCGCGACCAACGGCAACTACGACACCAGCGTCATCGCGAACGAGATGTACAACCAGGCGTTCCGGTACGGCCAGAACGGGCAGGGCTCGGCGCTGGCGGTCTTCCTCTTCGTCCTGGTGATCCCGCTCGTGATCTACCAGATCCGCAACCTGCGTCAGCAGCGGGAGGGCTGAGATGACCACCACGACGCCCACGCTCCCCGCCGGAGCACAGGCCACCGGGAAGACCTCCACCCCCGCCGGGCGGGTCCGCAAGCGGCTCAACAGCCGCGCCGCGACCCTGATCTCGATCGTCATCGCGCTGTTCTGGACGATCCCCACCTTCGGCCTGTTCGTCTCCTCGTTCCGGCCGGAGGACCAGATCAAGACCACCGGCTGGTGGACGTTCTTCACCAACCCGCAGTTCACCCTGGAGAACTACCAGGAGGTGCTGTTCGGCCGCTCCTCGTCCTCGGGGCAGCTGGCCAACTACTTCATCAACTCGCTGGCGATCACCATCCCGTCGGTGCTGTTCCCGATCGCGTTCGCGTCGCTGGCCGCGTACGCGCTGGCGTGGATCAACTTCCGGGGCCGGGACTGGGCGTACATCGCGATCTTCGCGTTGCAGATCGTCCCGCTCCAGATGGCCCTGGTGCCGCTGCTGAGGTTCTTCTCCACCGGGGTCAGCCTCGGCGGGGTGACCCTCATGCCCGCCTGGGACCTGGTCGACGAGCAGAAGTTCGTGCAGGTGTGGTTCGCGCACACCTGCTTCGCGCTGCCGTTCGCCGTCTTCCTGCTGCACAACTTCATCGCGCAGCTGCCCAAGGACCTGATGGAGGCGGCCCGGGTCGACGGGGCCACCCACCCCAAGATCTTCCGCACCATCGTCCTGCCGCTGATCACCCCGGCCCTGGCGGCCTTCGGCATCTTCCAGTTCCTCTGGGTCTGGAACGACCTGCTGGTCGCGCTGATCTTCGCCGGGGGCAGCAGCGAGACCGCCCCGCTGACCGTACGGCTGGCCGAGATGGCCGGCACCCGGGGCAACGAGTGGCAGCGGCTGACCGCCGGCGCGTTCGTCTCGATCGTCGTACCGCTGGTCGTGTTCCTGTCGCTCCAGCGATACTTCGTGCGCGGCCTGCTCGCCGGCAGCGTCAAGGGCTGACCCTCGCGACCGCCGCCGCCCACGTCCCGGGCGGCGGCGGTCCGGGCCGGAGCGGGATAACCATGACCAAGATCGATGATGTCGCCCGCCTGGCCGGGGTCTCCACCGCCACCGTCTCGCGGGCCCTGCGTGGCCTGCCGACCGTCTCCGCGGCCACCCGCCGCCGGGTCCTCGCCGCCGCCGAGCAGCTCCAGTACGCGGTCTCGCCGAGCGCGTCGCGGCTGGCCGGCGGGCGGACCGCCACCGTGGCGGTGATCGTCCCCCGGATCACCCGCTGGTTCTTCGGCACCGTGGTCGAGGCCGTCGAGGAGACCCTGCACGAATCCGGCTACGACCTGCTGCTCTACAACCTCGGCGGCCGGGAACACACCCGGCAGCGGGTGCTGCGCACCGCCAACCTGCACAAGCGGGTGGACGCGGTGATGCTGGTCGCCACCCCGCTGCGCCGGGCCGAACTGGCCGCGCTCACCGTGCTGGACCTGCCGGGCGTGACCATCAGCTCCGGCAGCGGGGTGCCCGGCTGGCCGTGCGTACGCATCGACGACGTGGCCGCCGCACGGACCGCCACCCGGCACCTGCTCGACCTGGGGCACCGCCGGATAGCGCACATCTCCGGCGACCCGGACGACGAGCTGGCCTTCACCACCCACCTGGACCGGCGCCGGGGCTACCTGGAGGCGCTGCGGTCCGCCGGCATCGAACCCGACCCGGCCCTGGACATCGAGGCGCAGTTCACCATCGACGGCGGCGAGCGGGCCACCGCCGAGCTGCTCGCCCGGGGCGAGCCGCCCACGGCCATCTTCGCCGCCTGCGACGAGATGGCCATGGGCGCGATCAGCGCGCTGCGCGACGCCGGCCTGCGGGTTCCGCAGGACGTCAGCGTCATCGGTATCGACGACCACGACCTGTCCGGGGTGCTCGGGCTCAGCACGATCGCCCAGCCGGCGGCGGAGCAGGGCCGGCTCGCGGCCCGCATCCTGCTCGACCCGCTCGCCGGCCGGGACCTTCCCCCGCCGACCGGGCCGGTCGTCCCCGGCCCGCGCGGCGCCGACCCGGCCGAGCCCTCCGCCGCGCCGCTGATCCTGCCCACCCGGCTCGTGGTACGCGACTCGACCGCCCCGCCCCGGGCAGACTGAACGCGCCGTCCCCCCGCCCGGGCACACCGGACGGGTCCGCCCGCCCGGCACCGGGCACACCGGACGGGTCCGCCCGCCCGGCACCGGGCAGACTGGAGGGGTCCGTCCGCGTACCGGCTGGGAACAAGGACCGGGACGGCTTCGACACACGGGAGAAGGCCCTGAACACCGACGCGACCCCCCAGGAACAGTCCGCCGGCCCCACCACCGCCTGGTGGACCGAGGCCGTGATCTACCAGATCTACCCGCGCTCGTTCGCCGACGCCAACGGTGACGGCATCGGTGACCTGCCGGGCATCACCGCCCGCCTCGACCACTTCGTCGCGCTGGGCGTGGACGCGGTCTGGCTGTCGCCGTTCTACCCGTCGCCGCAGGCCGACGCCGGGTACGACGTGGCCGACTACCGCGACGTGGACCCGCTGTTCGGGCGGCTCCCCGACGCCGACCGGCTGATCGCCGAGGCGCACGCCCGCCGGCTGCGGGTCATCGTCGACCTCGTGCCCAACCACACCTCGTCGGCGCACCGCTGGTTCGCCGCGGCCCGCGCCGCCGCCCCGGGCAGCCCCGAGCGCGCCCGGTACGTCTTCCGCGACGGCCTCGGGGCCGACGGCGACCAGCCGCCCAACGACTGGACCAGCGTCTTCGGCGGCCCGGCGTGGACCCGCGTCACGGCGCCCGACGGTCGGCCCGGCCAGTGGTACCTGCACCTGTTCGACACCGGGCAGCCCGACCTCAACTGGGACAACCCGGAGGTCCGCGCCGAGTTCCTGGACGTCCTCCGGTTCTGGCTCGACCGGGGCGTCGACGGCTTCCGGGTGGACGTGGCGCACGGCCTGATCAAGCAGGCCGACCTGGCGAACTGGCAGGAGCCGCAGGAGATCCTCTCCGGCAGCGGGGTCGACAAGCCCCGCCCGCCGATGTGGGACCAGGACGGCGTCCACGAGGTCTACCGGGAGTGGCGTCGCCTGCTCGACTCGTACGACGGCCAGCGGGTCCTCGTCGCCGAGGCGTGGGTGGAGCCCGCCGAGCGGCTGGCCCGCTACGTGCGGCCCGACGAGATGCACCAGGCGTTCAACTTCGAGTACCTCCAGGCGTCCTGGACCGCACCCGCCCAGTATGCGGTGATCACCCGCTCGCTGGAGGCCACCGACGCCGCCGGCGCGCCCACCACCTGGGTGCTGTCCAACCACGACGTGGTCCGGCACGCCTCCCGGCTGGGCCTGCCCGTCGGCACCCCCCGCCCGAACGGCATCGGCATCGGCGACCCGCAGCCGGACGCCGCGCTGGGCCTGCGCCGGGCCCGGGCGGCCACCCTGCTGATGCTGGCCCTGCCCGGCTCGGCCTACCTCTACCAGGGCGAGGAGCTGGGCCTGCCGGAGCACATGACGCTTCCCGACGAGGTGCGGCAGGACCCGACCTGGGAGCGCAGCGGGCACACCGAGCGCGGCCGGGACGGCTGCCGGGTGCCGATCCCGTGGGAGGCCGACGCGCCGTCGTACGGCTTCGGGCCGACCGACGCGAGCTGGCTGCCCCAGCCGCCGTCGTGGGCCGAGTACGCGCTCGACCGGCAGCGCGGCGTGCCCGGCTCGACGTACGAGCTGTACCGCACCGCGCTGCGGCTGCGCCGCGAGCACGGCCTCGGCCGGGGCAGCCTCTACTGGCTGGCCTCGGGCGACGAGGTGGTGAGCTTCCGCAACGGCGACGTGACGGTGCTGACGAACTTCGGCCCCGCGCCCGTGCCGCTGCCGGCCGGGGCGCAGCCGCTGCACGCCAGCGCCCCGCTGCCCGACGACGGCACGGTCGGGCAGGACGTCACCGTCTGGTTCCGCACCGCCTGAGCGGGTGTGAGAAGGGGCCCCTTCTCGACCGTATGCGTTAAGAAGGGGCCCTTCCTTACAAGCGTTCCGCGCGCTCGTGCAGCAGGTCGCGCACGGCGTCGATGTCCCGGGGCGACGTGCGGGAGGCGAGCCAGTACATGACCCCCGTCGGGACGAAGAAGAGCTGGAACACGGCCAGCCCGACGGCGTAGTTCAACGGTGGCGGGAAGGCCGCCCGCAGCCCGTGGAAGGCCACCCCGACCAGCCCGTTGCCGGCCGCCCGGCCGACCCCGTTGACCAGGTTGCCGAGGCTGTAGACGGTGCCCCGGTGCTCGGGCGGGTTGACGTCGGCGATCAGCGCGAACCAGTTCGGCGAGTTCGCCGACGTCAGCGCCAGGGCGAGCACGGCGGTGAGCAGGCTCAGCCCGACCGTCGGCTCGGTGACGACGCTGGCCAGCACCGCGCCGACCACCGCGCCGGTGGAGCCGCCGTCGGGCACGTCGATGCGGAACGGCACGAAGAACAGGACCAGGTAGAACGGCAGGGCCGCGAGGATGCCCACCGCCGCGACGAGCGCCCGGCCCCGGGAGGTACGCCGCTGCACGGCGTCGCCGACCAGACCGCCCACGATGGAGAGCACCCCGCCGAGCTGGAACAGGGTGGCGAAGACGCTGCCGACGACGACGGCGGTGGCCGCCGAGTAGCCCTGCGCCTGCGCCCGCTGGGCGAACAGCACCGGCAGCCAGACCAGCGACCCGAAGGCGGCCTGGGCGGTCAAGCCTTGGAGGACCAGCCAGCGGTTGGTCCGCCGGGCCAGGATGCGCGGCAGGTCGGCGCGGGTGATGCGGTGCTCGTACTCCGCGCCGCCGGCCAGCGCGGCGGCCAGCTCCGGCTCGCTCTGCCCGCGCCGGATGTCGTACGTGAACAGGTACGCCGCCGTCGCCGCCAGCCCGATCACGGTGAGCAGCCAGAACGGCCGCCGCCAGTCGGTGGCCCCGAGCAGGCCGCCGACCAGCGTCCCGGCCAGGGTGCCGACGCCCTGGGACAGCCCCCAGAGGCTCATCACCAGGCCCCGGCGGCGCGGCGAGATCAGGTCGGTGACCACGGAGAAGCCGACCGAGCCGACCGCGCCGAGGCCGACCGCCGCGACGAGCTGGGCGGCCAGGAACGCCGGGTAGCTCTGGGCCAGCGCGCTGCCGCCGGTGCCGGCCGCCCAGACCAGGGTGCCGACCATCAGCAGCGGCTTGCGGTCGGTGCGGTCGCCGACGTACGCCCAGCCGACGGCGGCGACCGCGCTGACCAGGAAGCTGACCGCGGTGACCAGGCCGAGCAGCCGCTGGGACACGTCGAGCGACCCGGCGATCGGGCCGTACAGCGGCGGCACGAGCCCGATCGCCACGTTGTCCAGGGAGGCCAGCAGCACGAACACCAGGACGCTGTACGACCGGTGTGCCGCGCCGCCGCCCCAGCCCCGCCGTACCGTCAACCGACCTGTCACCGACCCAGCATGCCCGCTGCCGGGTCGGCCCCCGTCAGGCGGGGCGGTCGAGCACCCGGTCGCGGGCCGCCGCGTACCGCTCGCGGACACCCGCGACGCCGTCGGCCGCGTACTCCTCGGTGCCGGCCGGCGACCAGGCGGGCGCGTTCTCCCCGCCCAGGGCGAGCCAGGCGGCCTGGCGGGCCGCCCCGTCGGCGACGTACTCCCCCGGCGGCGGCACGACCACGGGGCGGCCGAAGACCTGCGGCGCGATGCGGCGCACCGCCGCCGACCGGGCCCCGCCGCCGACCAGGATCACCCGCTCGGCCCGGCAGCCCTGCGCGGTCAGCGCGTCGAGGCCGTCGGCGAGCGCGCAGAGCATCCCCTCGACCGCCGCGCGGGCCAGGTGCGCCGGGGTGGAGGTGCGCAGGGTGAGCCCGTGCACCGCCCCGGTGGCCGACGGCCGGTTCGGGGTCCGCTCCCCCTCCAGGTAGGGGACCATGACGAGGCCGTCCGCGCCGGGTGGGGCGGACAGCGCCAGGTCGGACAGTCCGTCGAGGTCGACCCCGAGCAGGGTGGCCGCCGCGTCGAGCACCCGGGCCGCGTTGAGCGTGCAGACCAGCGGAAGGTAACGGCCGGTGACGTCGGCGAACCCGGCGACGATGCCGCTCGGGTCGGCCGTCGGCGCGTCGGCGACGCTGAACACGGTGCCGGAGGTGCCGATGGAGACGACCACGTCGCCGGGGCGGGCCCCGACGCCGAACGCGGCGGCGGCGTTGTCCCCGGCCCCGGGGCCGAGCAGCGCCCCACCGGGGCCCCCGCCGGCGGCGGCGAGCACCGCCGGGGCCAGGGTGCCGGCGGTCTGGGTCGGCCCGAGCACGACGGGCACCTCCAGCCGCCGGCCGAAGGCCCGTTCGAGCAGGTCGAACCGGTATTCGCCGGTGGCCGGGGACCAGTAGCCGGTGCCGCTGGCGTCGCTGCGGTCGGTGCGCAGGGCGCCCAGGCCGGGCGCGCCGGCCAGCCGCCAGGTCAGCCAGTCGTGCGGCAGGCAGACGGCGGCGACCCGGTCGGCGTTGGCCGGCTCGTGCCGGGCCAGCCAGCGCAGCTTGGTGGCGGTGAAGCTGGCCACCGGGACGACGCCGACGGCCTCGGCCCAGAACCGCCCGCCGGCCTCGCCGCCGCCGGCCTCCTCGATCAGGTCGGCGGCGGCACCGGCGGAGCGGGTGTCGTTCCACAGCAGCGCCGGGCGGACCACCTCGCCCGACTCGTCGAGGCAGACCATGCCGTGCTGCTGGCCGGCGACGGACACGGCGGCGACGTCGGCCAGCCCGCCGGCCTGCGCCACGGCGGCCTCCAGGGCCGCCCACCAGGCCACCGGGTCGACCTCGGTGCCGTCGGGGTGGGCGGCGCGGCCGGAGCGCACCAGCGCCCCGGTCTCCGCGTCGCGGATCACCAGCTTGCAGGACTGGGTGGACGAGTCGAACCCGGCGACCAGGGGCATGGCGGCGGCCTCAGCGGGCGCCGAGCAGGTGCTCGACGGCCAGCTGGTTGAGCCGGACGAAGTGGAAGCCCCGCGCGGCGGCGGCGTCGACGTCGTACTCCTCGAACGCGGAGCGGTCGGCGAGCAGCTCGGCGTAGCCCTCGCCGGGGGCGACGGTCGGGGTGGCCAGATCGCCGACGCGGCTCGCGGCGAGGGCCTCGGCCACCTCCGGGTCGGCCCGGAACGCCGCGGCCCGCTCCTTGAGCAGCAGGTAGGTGCGCATGTTCGCCTCGGCCGAGGCCCACACGCCGGTGAAGTCCTCGGTGCGCGAGGGCTTGTAGTCGAAGTGCCGGGGACCGTCGTACGCGGGGCCGCCGTCTGGGCCGCCGTTCTCCAGCAGGTCCACCAGGGCGAACGCGTTCATCAGGTCGCCGTGGCCGAAGACCAGGTCCTGGTCGTACTTGATACCGCGCTGGCCGTTGAGGTCCAGGTGGAACAGCTTGCCCTGCCACAGCGCCTGGGCGATGCCGTGGGCGTAGTTGAGCCCGGCCATCTGCTCGTGCCCGACCTCGGGGTTGAGGCCGACCATCTCCGGGTGGGCCAACTGGGAGATGAAGGCGAGCGCGTGCCCGACGGTGGGCAGCAGGATGTCGCCACGCGGCTCGTTGGGCTTCGGCTCGATGGCGAAGCGCAGGTCGTAGCCGCGGTCGACGACGTACTGGCAGAGCAGGTCGACGCCCTCGCGGTAGCGGTCCAGCGCCGAGCGGATGTCCTTGGCCAGGTCGTACTCGGAGCCCTCCCGGCCGCCCCACATGACGAACGTCTTGGCGCCCAGCTCGGCGGCGAGGTCGACGTTGCGCAGCACCTTGCGCAGCGCGTACCGCCGCACGTCGCGGTCGTTGCTGGTGAAGCCGCCGTCCTTGAACACCGGGTGGGTGAAGAGGTTGGTGGTGACCATCGGGACGACCAGGCCGGTCTCGTCGAGGGCCTTGCGGAACCGGGCGAGCTGGGCATCGCGGGCGGCGGCGTCCGCCCCGAACGGGATCAGGTCGTCGTCGTGGAAGGTGATGCCGTACGCGCCCAGCTCGGCGAGCTTGTGCACGGCCTCGACGGCGTCCAGCTCACCGCGGGTGGCGTCGCCGAACGGGTCGCGGGCCTGCCAGCCCACCGTCCAGAGGCCGAAGGAGAATTTGTCGGCGGGGGTGGGACGGGGTGCCATGGCAGACCTCCGGTAGCTATTTGTTCAGTGGTTGAATTATTTGGCGGGTATGTGGCACTGTCAAGGGGTGACCCGCCCCGCCCCTGTCTCCGGGGCGGTCCGCCAGGGCAGCCTGCGCGAGCTGAACCTCGCCGTGGTGCTCGGCCGGATCGCCGCCGCGCCCCGCCCACCGTCGCGGGCCGACGTGGCCGCCTCGACCGGCCTGACCCGGGCCACCGTCTCGGCCGTCGTCGACGACCTCATCGCCGGCCGGCTGGTCGCCGAGTCGGAGCCGGCGCCGCGCACCGGGGCGGGCCGCCCGGCGCGCGGGCTGGTGCTGGCCGGGTCGGGCCCCGCCGGCCTCGGGCTGGAGATCAACGTCGACTACCTGGCCGCCTGCGTGGTCGACCTGGCCGGCCAGGTCCGGCACCACACCGTGCGCCGGGCCGACCTGCGCCCGGTCTCCCCGGCCGACGCCCTCGCCCGGCTCGTCACCCTGGCCGCCGCCGCGCGGGCCGACGCCGAGCGGCAGGGCCTCACCCTGGCCGGGGTGGCCCTCGCCGTGCCCGGCCTGGTCGGCGACGCCGGGCTGGTCCGGCTCGCCCCGAACCTCGGCTGGCGCGACGTGGCCGTCCCCGAACTGCTGGCCGCCCACCCGCCGCTGGCCGAGCCGGTGCCCGGAGTCCCGCCGCTGGTCGTCGACAACGAGGCCAACCTGGCCGCCGTGGGCGAGCTGCACGCCGACCCGACCGGGCCGGCCAGCTTCCTGCACGTCTCCGGCGAGGTGGGCATCGGCGCCGGGATCGTCCTCGACGGCGCGCTGTTCCGGGGGGTGCGAGGGTGGAGCGGCGAGATCGGCCACATCCCCGTCCAGCCGCAGGGGCGGCCCTGCCGCTGCGGCGGCCGGGGCTGCCTGGAGCAGTACGCGGGCCAGGAGGCCGTGCTCGCCGCCGCCGGGCTGGACCGGGCGGACCTGCCGGCGGACACCGCCGCCGCGCGGCTGGCCGACCTCGCCGCCGCCGGTCACCCCGCCGCCCTGTTGGCGCTGGCCGAGGCGGGGCAGGCCCTCGGGGTGGCGGTGGCAGGCGTGGTGAACCTGCTCGATCTGGACACCGTGGTCCTCGGCGGCGGCTACGCGCTGCTCACGCCCTGGCTGCGGCCGGCCGTGCTGACCGAGGTGTCCCGGCGGGTGCTCACCGCCGGCTGGGCGCCGGTGACCGTACGCCCATCGACGCTCGGCCCCGAGGCCGCCGTGGTCGGCGCGGCCGGCTCGGTCGTCCGCCGGATCGTCGCCGAGCCGGTCGGCTGGCTGACCCGCCCGGCCTGACCCGCCCGCCCACAGTGCAAGGAAGGGCCCCCTGTTAACGCCTTCTGTATAGGAAGGGCCCCCTCCCAACGCCCTCAGCGGCCGTGGCGGAGGCCACCGCCGCGCGGGCCGAGGAGCCCGCCCGCGCGGGCCCAGGAGCCCGCCCGCGCGGGCCGACCGTCAGGCGGTGCGGGCCACCGGGCGCCCCCGGCCGACCAGCCGCCGCCCGCAGCTGCGTCGCCGGGCCACCCGCCCGGGACCGCGTCCTTCGACTGGTCCGACGACGGACACCGGCTGTGGCTGTCGACGATCAACGGGTCCCGGTCGGCGCGACGCCGGTCCCGGGACACCGCGGGGTCAGTACGCGCCCCGGCTGCGTACCACCGCGCCGAAGGTCTTCCACATGATGGTCAGGTCGGCGGCGAGCGACCAGTTCTCCACGTAGTAGAGGTCGAGCCTGATGCCGTCCTCCCAGCTCAGGTCGGACCGGCCGCTGACCTGCCAGAGGCCGGTCATCCCGGGTTTGACCAGCAGCCGCCGGGCCACGTCGCCGTCGTAGCGGGCCACCTCGGAGGGCAACGGGGGGCGCGGGCCGACCAGGCTCATCTGCCCGAGCAGAACGTTGGCCAGCTGGGGCAGCTCGTCGAGCGACCACTTGCGCAGCACCCGACCGACCCGGGTCACCCGGGGGTCGTCACGCATCTTGAACATGAGGCCGTCGGTCTCGTTGCGGGTGGTCAGCTCGGCGAGCAGGGCGTCGGCGTTGACCACCATCGTGCGGAACTTGAACACCCCGAACTCGCGGCCGCCCTGGCCGACCCGGATCTGCCGGAACAGCACCGGGCCCCGGTTGTCGAGCTTGATCGCCAGCGCGATCACGGCCAGCAGCGGCAGCAGCAGGGCCAGCGCCACGGCGGCGGCGGACCGGTCGACGAAGCCCTTGACCAGCTTGCGGGCCCCCCGGAACTCGGGGGCCTCCACGTGGATCAGGGGCAGGCCGGCGACCGGCCGGGTGTGGATGCGGGGGCCGGCCACATCGGTGAGCGCGGGCGCGACGACCAGGTCGACGCCGGTGCCCTCCAACTGCCAGCCGAGCCGCCGCAGCCGGGTCGCGGTCAGCTCGCCGGAGGCGGTGACGGCCACGGTGTCCGCGCCGATCGCGGTGGCGGCCTCCGGGATGCCCCGGAACGAGCCCACGACCGGCACGTCGCCGAGCCGCTGCGGCACCGGCGCCAGCAGCGCGTCCGGGATGCACGCCCCCACCACGTGGTAGCCGGCGTACGGCTCGCGGCGCAGCTGGTGCACCAGCTCCAGCACGTGCGCGGTGTCGCCGACCACCAGCACCTTGCGCGACCAGCCGCGTCCCCGGGACCGGGCCCGGTGCAGCCGCTTGCGGGCGGCGAACCGGGCGACCTCCAGGCCCAGCATGCCGACGGCGAACGAGATGGCCAGGAAGCCCCGGGAGACGCCGACGTCGGCGATGTAGCCGGCGATGGCGGTGCCGCCGGCGAGGCGCAGGCTGGCGGAGCCGACCCGTCGGTACTCGTCGGCGCCGTAGCCCAGCACCCGGTCGTCGTAGCAGCGCAGGATCTTGAGCGAGAGCAGCCAGGTGAGCAGCAGCACGGGGGCCACCACGACGTACGGGATCTTCGAGCCCACCGGCTCCTCGTCGCCGAAGCGGGCGACGTAGCCGATCAGCACCGCGACCGCCAGGACGGCGGTGTCCAGCACCACCAGCATGCGGACGTACGCCCGCTCGTCGACGCGGGCCACGGGCCCACCCCGATCAGCCCCAGGCCGCGGCGTCCTGGTGGCGGTCAACAGCGTCGCCGACGTCACCGGCCCTCCCCACTCTGCTGAGAAAGGCCCCGGTCGTTGTCCGGTCCCCCCAACGGGACCGACGGCGCCGGAGCACCTCGACATCTTCTCTTAACAACTATGGCCACCGACTACTTCGGACGTATTGCCGTCAGTATCCTGGCCGGCCAGCACCGGCACGTGGCTCACCGTGACGGGTCCCACGCATGACCAGCCACCGCCGCTGAACAAGGACTCAGTATGGTGCACGGGCTCAGCGAGGCGCGTTCGGGCGGAGCGCGATCGCCTTGAGGAAGATGTCACCGATCTTGGTCGGATCCTCGGTGACGAAGTTGCCGCCGCCGGTGACCTTGGTGATCGACTCCAGCTCGGACTTGCTGACGTCGTTGCCGATACCGATGATCACGACCTGCACCGGCCGCTCCGGATCGGCGATCCGCTTCAGTTCGGCGAGCAGCTTCTGCTGGGAGATGCCGTTGGCGTCCTCGTTCTTGCCGTCGGTGAACAACACGATCGAGTTGACCCGCCCCGGCTCCCAGTCTTCCTGAACCGCCTTGTAGGCGGCCAGCATCGTGTCGTACAGGCCGGTGTCGCCGCTGGAGGGCCGGACCGTGGCCAGCCCCTGCTCCAGGCGGCTGCGGTTGCTGGAGAGCGGATTGATCGGCACCAGTTCCCGGTAGTCGAGGCTGCCGACCAACTCGGTGGAGAAGGTCCACAGCCCGATCGACCAGGAGTCGTCGAAGAGGTTCAGGCCCCGGCTCGCCGCCGCGACCGTCACCTGCTCCCGGGTGGCGTTGTTGGCGCTGGGTACCGGCTGCTTCATCGAGCCGGAGACGTCGATGACGCAGAGCATCCGCCCGGACTGGGTGGCGATGGACCAGCTGGACACGGCGCGCTCTATCGCGACGGGGTCCAGGCCCCCGGCACCGTTGCCGCCCGGCGCCGGTGCGGTCGCCGCCCCACCCGCCGGGCTCGGGGCGCCCTGCGGCGCCTCGAAGCCGTCGCCCCAGTTGCCGTCCGGCCCGCGCAGCGACCGCTCGGCCAGCCGGTTGCGGAAGCCCGGCGTGGTGAGCACCTCGAACAGCACCTTCGCGGCGGACTGCTTCGCCGGCTCGATGCCCGGCAGCACCGCGTACGGGTAGTCCAGCGGCATCGGCGACGGCTCCAGGTAGAGCGCCGCCAGTGGGATCGGCGGCTTCCGCTCGTTGTACGCCATCACGTCCTCCTCCGACAGCGCGGCGGCACCGAGGCCGGAGGCGATCGCCGTCGGGTCGGAGGAACGGGGGAACCGGGCCAACAGGTCCTCGCGCAGCGCGGAACGGCCGGTGGCCAGCGCCCGCAACGCTCCCGTGGTGGCCTGCTGCGCGTCGCCGCCCGCCCCGCTGGCGGCGGCGGTCAGCGACAGCAGCCCGGACAGGCCGGCCGCGTCCTGGGTCGGCTCGACGATCCCGGCACGGATCGGCTTGCTGCTGCTCACCTGGCGCAGCAGATCGGTCCAGGTCAGCCTCTTCTCCGGCCAGCCGAACCGGGTCTCGGCGACCGGCTCGGGCACCGCCACCACCACCGGGCTGCGGGCGATGGACGCGCCGTTGCCCGGGGCGAACGCGGTGGCCCCGGCGTTCTTCAGCCGCAGCAGCCAGGTCGAGGAGTCCGGCACCCAGACGTCCGGGGTGACCGCCGTGCCACTGGCCTGGCCGACGCCGGCCAACTGCACCCCGTGCTTGCCCGCCACCGCGGCGGCGACGTCCACCGGCTCGGACTCCGTGACGTTCACGGCGATGCAGGTGCCGCCGACCGCCGCGCCGTCGGCCACCCACTGGGCCGCGGCGGCCTGCACCGCCGGGGCCAGCTCGGGGGCCGCCGCCACCGACAGCTGGACCTGCCCCGAACAGGCGGGCTGGACCAACTCCCGGTAGCCGAACCAGGCACCCGCGATGACGACGACGAGCGCCGTCGCCGAGGCGACGGCGCCTGCTCCGCGGATACCTGACTGCATGCGATGGCGGCCTGACACGGTGACCATCTTGCGGACCCGCTGCGGGTACTGCCACGTCCGTTCGGACGAAAGTTACTCAGGAGAGACAGACGTCAGCACTTTTGTGACACTGAGTGACGACCCCGTGCCCTGCCGTCGACCGCACGCTCCTGAACAGGGCCGGAACATCGGGCGCGGGGGCGGCGGTCAGGGCCGGACGCAGGTCGGGCTGGGCACCGCGACGGGCTCCCCCACCGGCGTCGGGACCCCCGTCGCCGCGTCCACCCGGAACACCCGCACCATGTCGGCGCGCTCGTCGGCGACATAGAGGTGCTCGCCGGTCAGGGCGAAGTGCCGGGGCCACTCCCCGCCGGTCTCCACCTCCGCGACCAGCTCGGGCAGCTCGCCGGCGACGGCGAAGACCGACACGGTGCCGATCCCCCGGTTGCCGACGTAGAGGAAGCGCCCGTCCGCGCCGACGGCGATCTCGGAGGGCTGGACGTGCCCGGTGCGGGCGCTGGCGTCCACCCGGCCCCGCTGGTGCAGCGACCCGTCTGCGGTCAGCTCGTACGTGGTGACCGTGGCGTCCAGCTCGCCCGCCAGCCAGCAGCGCCGGCCGTCCGGGTGCCGGGCCAGGTGGCGGGGGCCCGCCCCGGCCGCCGTACGCACCCGGGGCGCCCGGGGCACCAGCCGGCCGGAGGCCGCGTCGAGGTCGTACCGGTAGACCGAGTCGGTCCCGAGGTCGACGGCGAGCAGCGGCCCGCCGTCCGGCGCCGGGGAGACCATGTGGCAGTGCGCCTTCTCCTGCCGCTGCGGGTCGGGCCCACGCCCGGAGTGAACCACCAGGTCGCTGCGTTCGCCCGGGACGCCGGCCGGGTCGAGCGGGAACACCGTCACGCTCCCGCCGCCGTAGTTGGCCACGACGAGGTGCCCGCCGTCCGGGGTGACCGCCAGGTGGCAGGGCTCGGCGCCGCCGGTGCCGCGCACCCCGAGCGGGGCCAGATCGCCGTCCGGGGCGACCCGGAACGCGCTGACCTCCCCCTCGGGCAGCTCGTTGACGGCGTAGAGCACCGGCAGGGTGGGATGCCGCACGAGGAAGGACGGCGACGGGGTCGCCGCCACGGTGCCGAGCGGGGTCAACCCGCCCGTCACCGGGTCGCGCCGGGCGGCGACGATCCCCTCGCCCCGCCCGCCGCTGGCCGCCGTGTAGCCCCCGACGTGGACGATCCCCTGCTGCCCGGTCACCCGACCCACCTTCCGCCGCTGTCCGTGCCTGTCGCCGGCCGTGTCGCCCCGCTGTCCGTG
Source organism: Micromonospora sp. NPDC057141 (assembly GCF_042670805.1). Taxonomy (NCBI): domain Bacteria; kingdom Bacillati; phylum Actinomycetota; class Actinomycetes; order Micromonosporales; family Micromonosporaceae; genus Micromonospora; species Micromonospora sp. NPDC057141. The sequence goes on from NZ_JBHUVA010000086.1 coordinate 15,627, forward strand.
CCCATCACCCCGGGCCCTCACCCACGCGGCCCCGGGCCCTCACCCACGCGCCGCCGGGTCACGCCACCGGAACCGGCTCACCGCGCTGCCGGGCGACGTGCTCGACCAGGGAGATCAGCACCAGCTTGCCGGACTGGCGGTCCCGGGCGTCGCAGAACACCAGCGGCACGTCCGGGTCCAGGTCCAGCGCGTGACGTACGGCGTCCAGGCTGAACCGGCGGCCGTCGTCGAAGCAGTTCACCCCGACCACGAACGGGATGTTCCGCTGCTCGAAGTAGTCGATCGACGGGAAGCAGTCGGCCAGCCGGCGGGTGTCGGCGAGCACCACCGCCCCGAGCGCCCCGAAGGCCAGCTCGTCCCAGAGGAACCAGAACCGGTCCTGGCCCGGGGTGCCGAACAGATAGACCTGGAGGTCCTCGTTGATGGTGATCCGGCCGAAGTCCATCGCCACCGTGGTGGTGGACTTGCCCTCCACGCCCGAGAGGTCGTCCACGCCGATCCCGGCCCCGGTGAGGACCTCCTCGGTCTGCAGGGGCCGGACCTCGCTCAGCGCGCTCACCAGCGTCGTCTTGCCGGCGCCGAAGCCGCCCGCGATGAGGATCTTCAGGGCCAGCGGGATCCGCACCCCGGACCCGTCCCGGTCATAGCGCACGGAGTCCATTGACCACCGCCTTGAGGATGTTGTCGTCGGGTAGGAACGCGGTGCCGGCCGGCTCGTGCACCGAGACCAGGCCACGGGCGAGCAGGTCACCGACGAGCACTCGGACCACACCCACCGCGAGGTCCAACTCGGCGGCCAGCTCGGCGACCGGCACCGGCCGCCGGGTGAGCTCCACCAGGCGGCGGTGCTCCGGGTGCAGCCGCGGGTGGGCCGCCGGGTCCGCGCCCCGGCCGGCGAGCACGAACGCCACCAGGTCGAGACCGACCGGCGGCCGGACCCGCCCACCGGTCAGCGTGTACGGGCGGACGACCGGACCCGCGTCGCCGTCCAGCCACTCGTGCTGCGGCCCCGGGGCCTCAGCCCGCATCGGCCCCACCCGAGGAATCCCGGACCGGCGCCGTCAGGTTCTCGCCCACCCGGATCACCAGCATCGCCATCTCGTACGCCACCAGGCCGATGTCCGCGTCGGCCTCGGCGACGACCGCGAGGCACGCGCCCTGGCCGGCGGCGGTGACGAAGAGGTACGCCGACTCCATCTCCACCACCGTCTGCCGTACCCCACCGGCGGCGAGGTGCCGGCTGGCGCCCTTGGCCAGGCTGGAGAAGCCGGAGGCCAGGGCGCAGAGGTGCTCGGCGTCGGTGCGGTCGAGGTCGGCGGAGGCACCGAGCAGGAGCCCGTCCGCCGAGAGCACCACCGCCTCGCGGGCGGCCGGTAGGCGTTCCACCAGCTCGTCGAGCAACCAGTCGAGATCGACGTTCGGCTTCGTCGTGTGCACCACTAGGCGTCCCTCTCAGTTGCGGTCGTGGATTGCGAGGGCGCCGCCGGGGCGTCCGGTTCCGGTGTCGCGTCGGCGGCGGCGGTCGAGGTGGGAGCAGCGGAGGCGGTGGGGGTGACCGGGGTGGTGGAGGTGGTGTCCGCCGTGGTGGTGCCGGCCGCACCGTCCCGGCGGCCCCGGGCGGTGCCCGCCTGGAGCGCGGACATCAGCCGACGGGCCTCCTCCGGGGCACGTGGGGCCGGGGTGTCCTGGACGGTCGGCCGGGGGCGGGTGGTGGGGCCACGCCGGCGTACCCGCAGGGGCAGGCCGTCGCCGTCGCCGCCCGGGTCGGCGGGCGCGGAGCGGCTGGGCGCCAGCGGCACCACGGCCGTCGACGAGTCGCCGCGCTCCCGGGTGATCCGGGCGGACCGGGGCCGGGGCAGCGTGTTGAGCCGGGTCACCTTGGCCATCCGCCGGTCGTCGGCCGGGCCCTGCGCCCCCCGGGTGCCGGGCGGGCCGAGGCGCGGCTCGCTGGTCACCAGGTCGTGCGGGATCAGCACCACGGCGGTGACCCCGCCGTGGGCGGCCCGTCGCAGCTGCACCCGGACGCCGTGCCGGGCGGCGAGCCGGGCGACCACGAACAGCCCGAGCCGGGCGCTGTCGGCCGGGTCGAACTCCGGCGGCGTCGCCAGCCTGCGGTTGGCCTCCTCCAGCGCCGGGGCGGCCATACCCAACCCCTGGTCGATGATCTCCACGGCGTACCCGTTGGGCAGGCTCTGCCCCCGCACGGTGACTCGGGTGCCGGGCGGGGAGAACGCGGTGGCGTTCTCGACCAGCTCGGCCAGCAGGTGGATGACGTCGCCGACGGCCCGGCCGACGGTGGCGGCGGGCTGCACGTCGGCGATGTCGACCCGGTCGTACGACTCCACCTCGGAGATCGCGCCCCGCACCAGGTCGACCATCGCGACCGGATTGCGCCAGCCCCGGCCCGGCGCGGCCCCGGCGAGGATCACCAGGTCCTCGGCGTGCCGGCGCAACCGGGTGGCCAGGTGGTCCACCCGGAACAGCTCGGCCAGCTCGTCCGGGTCCTCGACGCGGCGCTCCATCCGGTCCAGCAGGGCGAGCTGCCGGTGCACCAGCCCCTGGCTACGCCGGGCGATGTTCAGGAAGACCTCGTTGAGCCCGCGCCGCAGGGTCACCTCGTCCACTGCGGAACGGACTGCCGTCCGACCCACTGCGGCGAACGCGCGCCCCACCTGGCCGATCTCGTCCTCGCCGTACTGAAGCGACGGGGTCTGGCCGGCCACGTCGACGTCCTCGCCGCGACGCAGCCGGGTGACCACGTCCGGCAGCCGGTGCTCGGCCATCTCCAGGGCGGCGTCACGCACGGCGGTGAGCCGCCGCGCCAGCGACCGGCCGACCCGCAGCGACACCAGCACCGACACCACGATCGCGGCGAGCCCGAGCACGCCGGCCACGCCGAGCCGGGCCAGGATGCCGACCGCCACCGGCACCGTCCGGTCGGCGATCGCGTCGGCCTGGGTGAGCTCGAAGTCGCGCAGTCCACGCTGGACGGCCTCCTGGCTGGCCTCCCAGGCCCGGGCATCCAGCTTCGGTGCCCGGCCGGGACCGGCCCGCACCAGCTCGTCCTGGAGGGAGCGCAACCGGACGAACGCGTCGCTCTCGGCCAGCCGCTGGTACGCCACCCGGTCGTCCACCGGCAGGTCGGCCACCGCCGTCTCGGTCAGGAAGCGCTGATTGCCGATGACCTGGACGAGCTGAGTGTGCTCGCCCTCGGCATAGCGCCCGGTGACGAGCACCCCGGCGAGCAGCGCGTCGGCCTGCCCGAGCAGCTCCCGGGACCGGCCGAGCGCGGTCAACGCCAGCGCCTGCCGGTTGAGATCGTTGTCGGGCAGGGTGGCCAGCGCGGTGAACGCCCGGAATGCCTCGCCCACCATTCCACTGTAGAGCCCGATCGCGCCCGTCCGGTCCACCTGGCGGCGGTCGATGAAACCCCGGCCGGTGGGCAGCGCGTCCAGCGCGCCGAGCAGCCGGTCGAGCCGGGCGTCGAGCAGGTCGTCGGTGGCGTCGCGCAGCCGTTCGCCGTTGACCCGGCGGCGCAGCTCGGCGATCGCGACATCGGTGCGTCGCCGCTGCTCGGCCAGCTCCGGCAGCGCGGCGGTGCCGGCGAGCTGCACCACCGTCAGCCGGCGCTCCCGTTGCAGCTCGGCGACGACCGTCTCACCGGGACGCCCGAAGTCGTAGAGGAGAGTGCCCGCGGAGAGCAGGTCCAGCGCCGGGCCGAAGGCGAGCGTGGTCGCGAAGATCCACAGGGCCAGCAGCGCGCTGACCGGCGCTACGACCAGGGCCGTCAGCTTCGAGCGGATCGGCCAGTCGCGGGTGTTCATCAGACCTCGCCCGGAACGTGTGGCAGCGGGTGGCACCGGTGCCGGCCGGGCTTCGCCGCCACAGCACCGGGGCACCGGCACGGGCGCCTTGGGCAGGATACGTAATCGTCGGCGGTTGCGGTACCGGCCTCTCGCCCGGTGCGCTCGCCCCGGCACGCTCCGCGGTATCGGAGTCCGGACGTAGCGGGGCGGAAACCCCCCAGCCGTCACCCGGTACCCGGGATCGCGCAGGAAAGTCGCCCGGATCGGGATTGGCGATCAGCGACCGGAGGGAATACAGGAGGGACGAAGGAGGAGCCATGTCGCCCACGCAGGTAATCGTCATAGTTCTCGTCGTACTCGTGGTGGTCGCGGCCCTGGCCGTGGTCGGCCGGCAGGTCGCCCGCCGCCGCGCGCTGCGGTCCCGGTTCGGGCCCGAGTACGACCGGGTGGTCGCCGAGCGGGACAGCCGCGCCGACGCTGAGCGGGAACTGCGGGACCGGGAACGCCGGCACGCGGAGCTGACGCTCACCCCGCTCACCCCCGAATCCCGGGCCCGGTACGCGGCGGCGTGGGAGGACCTCCAGGTGCGCTTCGTCGACTCCCCCGGCGAGACGGTGAGCGACGCGGACGAACTGGTCGGCCGGCTCGTCGCCGAGCACGGGTACCCGACCGGGGACTTCTCCGACCAGATCGCCCACCTCTCCGTCGAGCACGCCCGGATGCTCTCGCACTACCGGGACGCCCACGAGATCCGGCTGCGCAACGAGCGTGGCGAGGCCGGCACCGAGGAGCTGCGCCAAGCCGTCGTCCACTACCGGGCGCTCTTCGCCGACCTGCTCGGCGAGGACCCGGTGGGTGCCCGCGTCCCCGCGCAGCGCCACCCGGGCCAGCACCACCCGGAGCACCGCAACCCGGAGCACGGCAACCCGGACAGCGCGTTCCGGGAGGCGGAGGAGACGCCGGTCGACCGTCCGCACGACGTCACGAGCCGATGAGGAGAGCCAGATGCGCCAGGAACAGCAGGTGAGCAGCGACCACCCCGAGGCTGTCCGGTCGGTGCCGGTGCCGGTGCCGCCCCCGGGCGGGGCGACCGGCGACGCGGCGGCGCGCCGGGGCCGGGACGTCGAGGGCCGCGCCGAGGCGCCCGAGGACGTGCTGGACGACCGGGGCACCTTCGACGACCCGACCGTGGCCGACGAGCGCAGCGACGGCGCACCCGCGTTCCACGAGCCGGCCCCGCTGCCGACCGCGTTCGGGGCGACCACGGTCGGCGGCGCGGTCGCGGCCTCGGCGATGGCGAGCGGCCGGCCGGAGGACGAGCGGGACCCGCGCGGCGAGGACACGGCCCGGCCGGGCGACGGCGCGCCGGGCAGGACCGACGCGCTAGACGACGAGCGGGCCGACCCGACCGCCGCCGACCGGCTGCACGACCGGTCCCGGTGGGCGGCCGACGAACCGGGCGACGAGCGCACCGGGGGCCGTCACGCGGTCGACGGGCGGGTCGGGACGGACCGCAGCCCGGAGGACGCGGTGGTCGCCGGCGCCGCCGGGTACGGCCGTCCCGAGCCCGACATGATCGACCCGGACGCGCGGGACGGCACGTCGTCGGTCCTCGGCGTCGGCGCGGACGCGCGGGACGGCGTCGGCGCGGTCACGGCGGCGGCCCGGCCCACCACGGGCGCGGTGCCCGCGGACGCCGCCACCCTCTTCGAGCCCGGCACCGCCCAGGGCTTCCGGGACCGCTGGCGCGGCGTCCAGCTCCGCTTCGTCGACGACCCCAGGTCCGCCGCCGGCCAGGCCGAGGCGCTGGTCGGGGAGGCGATCGAGGCGCTGGCCGCCGCGCTCGCGGAGCAGAAGAACAGGCTGGGCGACTGGCAGCAGACCGGCGACGACACCGAACAGCTCCGGATCGCGGTACGCGGGTACCGCGACTTCCTGGACCGGGTGCTCGGCCGCTGACCGTCCCCGCCTCGCGCGCCCCGGCCGACCACGGCCGGGGCGCGTCGGCGGCTGCCCTCTGGTTCTTGGACCGTTCCCGGCCGCGCCGTACACCCGGCCAAGATCCGCATGCCACAACGGGACGGACGGTGGGGATAGAAGTCGCAGTGGCTCAGCCCGACCAAGCCACCCGAGCCGCCCCGGGGCGACGACCGGGGCATGACCGGAGGTCCGGCGCCGTCGGCATGCCCGGGGCCCTGCGGGGTACGCCAGGGGGATCAGGCAGCACCTGGGCACACAGGAGGGCAGCAGGATGACGGAGCGCGACCCGAACGCCGGGCGACCGCTGGAGGAGAGCCCCGAGGTGGCGGCGGCGGTGGACGACGAGAGCACGGTGCCGCAGCTGCGTACCGGTCGCGGGGCCGACCGGGACAACCCGTCCTTCGCCGGGCCGGGGGAAGTCGTGGCGAGGGCCGGTTCGACCGAGGACCTGATCGGCGACCCGCACGGCGGGGGCACGGGCGCCGGCGGGGACAACATCCGCACCGGCGCGGAGCAGCCGTGGGATCCGGAGGACCTGGTGCTGGCGCGGGGCCAGGATCCGACCCCCGAGAACATCGAACGGGCCCGCCGGGACCTGGCCGAGCAGGGCCGGGCGGCGGTGGAGCGGACCGTGCCCTGACCGGCCCTGACCGGCCCGGCCCGGAACAAGCTGGCCCGGAACAGACCGGCCTGGAACGGGCGGGGGCCCCTGGCCCGACCGGTGGACGGTCGGACCAGGGGCCGGGGGAACCTGCCGGCGCGGTGCCTCACTCCCGCGGCGGCCGGTAGGCCTTCCGCCGGATCAGGAGAGCGGCGGGTAGGCGTTCTGCATCAGCTGGGCGAACTGGGCCGGGAACCAGGCACCCGAGATCGGGGCATTCGGCAGGGCGCCGCTCATGCTGTTGCCGTTGCGGGCGTTACCGGTGTAGGTCGGGTCGCACATCCGGTCGAAGCCCTTGCCCTCGTTGTTCGGGATCTCGGTGCTGGAGCCGTCCGACTCACCCGGAGGCTTCACCCAGACGTAGGCGTCGATGCCCGCCTCCGGGGCGGCCTTGGGACGCTCGCCGAGGCCCGCGCCGGACTGGTTGCACCAGTTGCCGAGGTGGATGCGCCGGTCGACCCGGCCGCCGTTGACGTAGGCGTCCACGCTGGTCATCGGGCCCGCGCCGGTGGGCCGGGCGGAGCCGCCCCAACCGTTGCGGGAGGTGTCGATCAGCATGCCGATGCTGCTGCTGAAACCCTTGGAGATCAGCTCGGTGCGGAACGCCTGGGCGAAGGAGAGCTCGTCGACGTAGAAGTTCCAGTCGACCCACTTGGACTGGCGGACGCTCTGGCCGTTCACCGTGTCGGTGACCTTGAAGTACGGCTCCTTGAGAGCCGAGTAGTTCGCGGTGTTCACGATGAAGCCGTGCACGTTGGCCGGGGTGCTGCCGGACGCGCCGGCGGCCTCGCGCAGGATCGTGGCGGTCGGGCTGAAGTTGCTGTCCCAGCCCAGCCAGCCGTGGTGGCCGGCGTCGATGTAGTTGTAGACGTTGCCGATCGCGCCGAGCTTCGCCAGGGCGTAGCCCACGCCGTTGACGTACGCGCCGTTGGCCTTGACCGTGTCGCACATCGCGGTGCCGCCCGGGTTGCCCGAGGTGTTGGTCACCAGGTTGGGCAGCGAGTCGATCTCGATGACGTTGATGATCCGCAGGCCGGCGTACTTCGCGTCGCTCTGGATCGCGGCGATCGGGTCGATGTACTCGGCCTTGTAGCGGGGCAGCTCGTCGGCCTTCAGCTCGCCGTTGGAGGCGAGGGCGGCGCAGTCGCGACCGGGCAGGTTGTAGATGACGAACTGGATGTAGGTCGCGCCCTGGGCCAGCGCGGCGTCCAGGTGGTCACGCACGCCCATGGACCCGTTGGAGCTGCTGTCCGGGGTGCCGTTGATGGCGGCGATCCGGTCGATCCAAACGGCGGTGGGGGTGTTGGACACCCGGTTGCCGCCCGCGACGGACTCGGCCTTGGCCTTCCACTCCGGGTTCACGTACCCCTGGGCGTTCAGGTACGGGTTGTCCACCTTCTGCCCCGGCGGGGTGGTGGGCGGCGGCGTGGTGGGCGGGGTCGTCGGCGGCGTGGTGGGCGGGGTCGTCGGCGGGGTGGTCGGCGGCGTGGTGGGCGGGGTGCCACCGTTGCAGACCACGCCGTTCAGGGTGAACGAGGTGGGCTTCGGGTTGCTGCCGCTCCACGAACCGTTGAAGCCGATGGTCACGTTGCCGCCGCTGGCGATCGAGCCGTTGTAGGACTCGTTCGTGGCGGTGACGTTCTGCCCGCTCTGGCTCCACCTCGCCGACCAGCCCTGCACGACCCGCTGGCTGCTGTTCGGGAAGGTGAAGCCGAGGTTCCAGGACGAGACGGCGTCGCCGATGTTCCTGATGGTGACGCTGCCGGTGAAGCCGCCGGCCCAGTCGTTGGTGGTGTAGTCGACGCTGCACTGGGTCGCGGCCTGGGCCGCGGTGACCGGAATGGTCACCAGACCGCCGGCGACCAGCGCGCCCGCACCGGTCAGTGCGAGCGCCCGGCGGCTGCCGGACAGTCTCTTCCTCATACTCATGCCACTGATCTCCTTGGGCGAGACCGGACTCGCGGCCCGGCGGAACGGCGCGCGACGTCGGTGGGACATCGACGGCGCCACGGGGATTTCGGGGGTGCCCGACCCGGACGGGCAGTGTGGTGGTGGTGCGCGACCGGCGCATGGAACGGCCGGTCGGACGGCGGACGTCGTCCGGTGGAACCGGTGCCCTCGACATCTGCCTTGCGCGGTGTGGCTCCCCGTACCGCGTGAGGGAATTCTTACATGGGAGCGCTTCCATGGCAATGGTTCGATGCCAGGCGGCCCCGCCTCCCCTCAAAGAGTGCGGGAACGCCCGGCCGGTCGCAACCCCGGCGACGACCCCGATTCATGCGACACATGGTGCCAACCACGCTTAAGGCAGTTTCCCCCGCATGGCCAGGCAAACTGCAAAACACGAATCTTTCCCCTGATAGCTCGCGAACGGGGCTAACGTCGTGGGTAGCTCGGCTGACGTCGGGCTCAGGACGAAGAGGGATGGAGTGACGCAGGTCATGGCAAACAAGATGCTCGGGAAAGTCGTTGCGGGTGCCGCGCTCGGCGGCGCGTCCCTGCTGGTGTTCGCGCCGGGGATCGCGTTCGCGGACGGCCACTACTACGACGACACCCGCGACGGCGAGGTCTACGCCAAGCCGCACGTCGTCAAGCCCGGCGAGAAGGTCAAGATCCTGGAGATCTGCCCGGAGCCCCAGGAGCACGCCGCCGTCTGGTCCGAGGTGACCGGCAAGGTCAAGCTGCACCCGGCGGAGGCGCACGGCTACCAGGCCGAGGAAAAGGCCGAGGAGAAGGCCGGCGAGCAGCACGGCAAGGCCAAGGAGGACGAGAAGGCCAAGGGCGGCAAGGGCGGCGGCGCCGCGGACGACTCGTACGACTCGTGGAGCGGCTACGAGCACGACCAGGCGGCCGAGAAGGACTGGTCGATCGACGGCTCCGGCTACGGCGAGGAGAAGTCCTGGGAACACCAGAAGGACTTCGTCTACTACGGCGAGGCGGAGGTCGCCGCAGACGCCGCCCCGGGCCGCTACGAGCTGAAGGGCTCCTGCGCCGCGGGCGAGCTGGTCGTGCTCCCGCACGGTCCCGTCGAGGGCGGTGACGGCGGCGCGGCCGGCGGCACCGACCGTGGGCTCGCCACCACCGGAGCCAGCATGCTGGGCGCCGCGGCACTCGGCGGCATCGTGCTGATGCGGCGGCGTCGGGCCAATGGGTCCCCCGCCTGACATGACGGCGACACCGGCCGGCGGCCGCCACGGGACACCGTGGCGCGCCGCTGGCGCGGCCGTCGTCGTCCTGCTCGCCATGGTGGGCGCCGGGATGGTGGGCGCCTCCATGCGCGCCGCCCCCACCCCCCGCCCGCCCCAGCCGGTCACCCAGGCCGGCCCCGACCGCGTCGGCGGGAGCACGGGCGACGGCGGGGACGTCGCCGCTCAGGAGCCCTTCGACGCCGACACGGAGGCAGCGGACGGTGGCCAGCCGGCCGGGCTGGCCCGGGCCACCCCGACCACCATCTCGATCCCCCGGATCGGCGTCGACGCCCCGATCATGACGCTGGGCACCAACCCGGACGGCACCGTCCAGGTTCCACCGCTGGAGCAGGCCATGAACGCCGGCTGGTACTCCCCGGGCGCGAGCCCCGGCGAGATCGGCAACGCCGTCGTCGTGGGGCACGTCGACTCGGCGAAGGTCGGCGGCCCCGCCGTCTTCTACTCCCTCGGCGCGCTCCAGCCCGGTGACAGCATCCAGGTGACCCGGGACGACGGCAGCCGCGTCGCCTTCACCGTCGACGAGGTGCGGTCGTACCCGAAGACCGCCTTCCCCACCGAGCTGGTGTACGGGCCCAACGACCGGGCCGGCCTGCGGGTCGTCACCTGCGGCGGGCAGTTCGACCAGGCGGCGGCCAGCTACGCGGACAACGTCATCGTGTTCGCCACCATGACCGGCTGACCCGGCCGGGTCGGTCGGCGCGGCGCGGCCGGTCGGGCATGCGACCGGG
>NZ_JBHUVA010000087.1:0-25824 GCF_042670805.1 Micromonospora sp. NPDC057141
GTGTATAAGAGACAGGCCTCGCAGCGACCCGGGCCGGCGACGGTCAGGCGGTCGGGGTCAGGGACGACTCGGGGCGGGTGTCGGTCGGGTCGCCGGTGAGGTCGGCGACGGGGGCTTCCATCTGCCGGGCGCGGCGGCGTTCGGCCACCACGTCCCGGATCCGCCGCTGCATCTGCCGACGGATCCGGATCATCTCGCTGTTGCTGATCACGCTGGCTCCTCCCCCGAAGGCGCGTGCCGGGGCATACCCGGTATATGAATGGTAAGACGTACGTGCGACCGAATTAGTTGCCCTGGTCGCGGAAAATTTCTCCGGCCCGCCCCTGGTGCGGGCGTCGCACCCCGCGACCGCCCCTCCACTACGGTTGCTCCCATGAGCGACAGGGCTGCCAGGAGCGACAGCAGCGGGCGAGGTGCGGCCCGTGAGCCGGGGCGGGAGCGGCATCGGGGCGCGGTCACGCTGCGTCGCGGCGCGATCCCGGCCAGCACCGCCGATCAGCGGCTGCTGGACTCCCGGGCCCGCGGCGACTGGAAGACGAAGGACGCCTGGCGGGCGCTGCGCATCCTGTCCGAGTTCGTGGAGGGCTTCGAAACCCTGGCCGACCTGCCGCCTGCGGTCAGCGTCTTCGGCTCCGCCCGCAGCAGGCCCGACAGCCCCGAGTGCCGGCTGGCCGAGGAGCTGGGCTCCGCCCTGGCCCGCGCCGGGTATGCGGTGATCACCGGCGGCGGGCCGGGCGTGATGGAGGCGGCCAACCGGGGCGCCAGCGAGGCCGGCGGCCTCTCCGTCGGGCTCGGCATCGAGCTGCCCTTCGAGCAGGGCCTCAACGACTGGGTCGACCTCGCCATCGACTTCCGCTACTTCTTCGCCCGCAAGACCATGTTCGTCAAGTACGCCCAGGCGTTCGTCGTGCTGCCCGGCGGGTTCGGCACCATGGACGAGCTGTTCGAGGCGCTGACGCTGGTGCAGACCGGCAAGGTCACCCGGTTCCCGGTGGTGCTGATGGGCACCGGGTACTGGCGGGGGCTGCTCGACTGGCTGCGCGACACGATGGCCGCCGACGGCAAGATCGGCCCGGTCGACCTGGAGCTGATCTGCCTCACCGACGACGTCGACGCCGCCGTGCGGCACATCGTCGACGCGGAGGCCGTGCTCTCCGCCGAGCAGGAGGCGGTCCGCGAGGAAGCCGTCGCGCGCGCCGGGGCCGACCAGCGGGCCGCCGCCGAGCAGGCCCGGGAGGGCTGAGCCGGTGGCCGCGATCTGCGTGTTCTGCGCGTCCTCCCGCACGCTCGACCAGCGCTGGCTGGACCTGGCCGCCGAGACCGGCCGGGAAATCGCCCGGCGCGGGCACACCCTGGTCAGCGGTGGCGGCTGCGTCGGGATGATGGGGGCGGTGGTGGACGGGGCCCGGTCCGCTGGCGGCCGTACCGTCGGGGTGATCCCGCAGTCCCTGGTCGACCTGGAGGTCGCCGATCTCGCCTCCGACGAGTTGCTGGTCACCGCCAGCATGGCCGACCGCAAGACCCTCATGATCGAGAAGTCGGACGCGTTCCTCACCCTGCCCGGTGGGCTGGGCACCCTGGACGAGCTGTTCGAGGTGTGGACGACCGCGACCCTCGCCCTGCACACCAAGCCGATGGTGCTGCTCGACGCGGACGGCTTCTACCGCCCCCTGCTCGACTGGCTCACCACGCTCACCGACCGCCACTTCCTCAAGCCGGCAGGCCAGGACCTCCTCCTGGTGGCCGACACGATCCCCGAGGCCCTGACCACCCTGGAATCCCACCTCCCCTGACCCACCCACCCCACCCACCCCCACCCCCACCCCCGCCTCGGTGATCAAGAAGTTTGCGTCAAAGTTGATCACCAGATTGACGTAAACCTCTTGATCACCGAGGCGGGGTGGGGCGGGGTGGGGCGAGGTGAGGGGTGGGAGAGGCGAGTAGTTCCGAACTCCGATCCGTGTACTCGGTGCACTTCACTTCCCGCCCAGGACATCGACTCCCGACTTCGGAACTACTCGTCTAGGTGGGGCGGGGTGGAGTGGGTGTCGGTGGGGCGTGGTGGGATGGGGGGATGCAGGCGTACCGGCTGGTGCGCCGGCCTGTCGAGGCGGCCCGGGGGGACCGCCGGACCGGCGGGACGGCGTGGGGGGACGGCCGGCCCGAAGGGGCGGCCGAGCGGGAGCATCGGGCCGGCGGGCCGAGCGGTGACGGCGCGCGGGGCGGTGGCGCACGGGGAGCCGCATCAGGGCCCACGTGGGGTGACGGATGGCGGGCCGACCCGGTGCAGGCCGAGGTCGTGGCGCACACCGTCGGGCCGATGCTGGTCGTGGGCGGGCCGGGCACCGGCAAGAGCAGCGTCCTGGTGGAGGCGGTCGCCGCCCGGGTGACCGAGGGGGTCGACCCGGAGCGGGTGCTGGTGCTCACCTTCGGCCGGCGGCAGGCCACCGACCTGCGCCGCCGGATCGAGGCCCGGGTGGCCGGCGACGGGCGCCGGGTGCTGCGCGAGCCGTTGGTGCGCACCTTTCCGGCGTACGCGTACGGCCTGCTGCGCCGGGCCGCCGCCGAGCGGGGCGAGCCGTCGCCGCGCCTGCTCACCGGCCCGGAGCAGGATCTGATCATCCGGGAGCTGCTGGACGTGGTCGGCGAGGAGCCCGACGACGACCCGGTCGGCTGGCCGGAGGACCTGCGGCCCGCCCTGCGTACCCGGGCGTTCGCGGCCCAGCTCCGCGACCTGCTGATGCGGGCGGCGGAGCGCGGGGTGGGCCCGGTGGAGCTGGCCCGGCTGGGCGAGCGGCTGGGCCGCGCCGACTGGCCGGCCGCCGCGCGTTTCCTCCGGGAATACGTGGCCGTCCTCGCGCTGCGCGACGTCAGCACCCGCGGCTCGATCGCGTACGACCCGGCGGAGCTGGTCCGGGCCGCAACCGGCCTGCTGCTCGACGACCCGGAGCTGCTGGCGGCCGAGCGCCGCCGCCTGGCCCACGTCTACGTCGACGAGTTGGCCGACACCGATCCCGCCCAGCTCGACCTGCTCGCCGTGCTGGCCGGCGGCGGCAAGTCCCTGGTCGCGTTCGCCGACCCCGACTCGGCCACGTACGCGTTCCGGGGCACCGACCCGGCCGGGGTGGCCGCCTTCCCGCACCGCTTCCGCACCGCCTCCGGGGCACCGGCCGGGCAGGTCGTGCTGACCACCTCGTACCGGGCCGGGCCGGGGCTGATCGCCGCGACCCGGCGGCTCGCCGGCCGGCTGCGTGGCCCGGCGGCCCACCGGCGGCTGCGGCCGCTGCCCGACGCCCCACCCGGCACGGTGGAGGTGCGCACCTTCCGCTCGGCCACCGGCGAGGCCGCCTGGCTGGCCCAGGCGCTGCGCGCCGCGCACCTGCTCGACGGGGTGCCGTGGTCGCGGATGGCGGTGCTGGTGCGCTCGACGGCCCGGCAGTTGCCGTCGCTGCGCCGGGCCCTGCACACGGCCGGGGTGCCGACGGTGGTGCACGGCGAGGACCTGCCGCTGCACCTCCAGCCGGCGGTCGCCCCGCTGCTGCTCCTGCTGCGCTGCGCCCTGGAGCCGGCCCGGCTGGACGAGGAGGCGGCGGTGGCGCTGCTGCACTCGCCGCTGGGCGGGGCCGACCCGCTGGCCGAGCGGCGGCTGCGCCAGGGGCTGCGGGCGATCGCGCGGGCGGTCGGTGACCGCCGCCCGTCTGGCGAGCTGATCGTGGACGCGTTGCGTGACCCGGAGGAGCTGTCCGGGATCGACCGGCGCTGGGCGGAGCCGGCGCAGGCGGTGGCCGGCCTGCTCGCCATCGCCCGGGAGGCGGCCCAGCGGCCGGGGGCCACCGCCGAGGACGTGCTCTGGGCGGTGTGGGACGCCAGCGGGCTGGCCGAGCGCTGGGCCGGCGCGATCACCCTCGGCCGGGCGGCGACCGGGGAGCACGAGACCGCGCGGCGGTGGCGGGCCGAGGCCGCCGACCGGGATCTCGACGCCGTGCTGGTGCTCTTCGACGCGGCGGCCCGGTTCGCCGACCGGCTGCCCGGCGCGCGCACCGAGGTCTTCCTCGACCACGTGCTCGGCCAGGACCTGCCGGCCGACACCCTGGCGCCGACGGCGGACCGGGGCGAGGCCGTCCGGCTGCTCACCGCGCACGCGGCCAAGGGGCTGGAGTGGGACCTGGTCGCCGTCGCCGGGGTACAGGAGGGCGTCTGGCCGGACCTGCGGCTGCGTGGCAGCCTGCTCGGCTCCGAGCGGCTGGTGGACGTGCTCGCCGGCCGCGACGGCGGCGACGGTGGGCGCGATGCCGGCGACGGTGGGCGCGACGCCAGGGACGGTCGGCGCGACGGTGGCGACGGTGGGCGCGACTCCGGCGGCGGCGGGCGGGGCCAGGGTGACGGCGGGCGGGCGGTCCTCATCGGGCAGACCTCCGCCCTGCTCGACGAGGAGCGCCGGCTGTTCCACGTGGCGGTGACCCGGGCCCGCCACCGGCTGCTGGTCAGCGCGGTCGCCTCGGCTGCGGTCGGCGGCGACGACCACGAGGAGCAACCGAGCCGGTTCCTGTACGAGCTGGACCCGACCCGACCGCCGGGGAAGGGTGACGGCGCCCCGGAGCCCGACGACGCCCCGGACGGCGGCCCGGACGCCGCCCCCGACGAGCGCGGCGACGCGGGGGCCGACGAGCCGGCGGAGGGCGGGGGAGAGCCCGGCCGGGGGGCGCTGCCGGTGGCCGGGCCGCCCCGGGCGCTGACCCTGCCGGCGCTGGTCGCGGAGCTGCGTACCGCCGTGGCCGACCCGGCGGTGCCCTACCACCGGCGCAGCGCGGCGGCGGCCGAGCTGGCCCGCCTCGCCGCCGCCGGGGTGCCCGGCGCGCACCCGGACGACTGGTGGGGGCTGCGCGGCCTCTCCGACGACCGGCCGCTGGTCGACGAGGGGGAGCCGGTGCGGGTCACCCCGTCGGGCATGGACAGCGCCCTGCGGTGCAGCCTGCGCTGGCTGCTGGAGCGGCACGGCGGCAGCGGCCCGGCCAGCGCTGCGCAGGGGGTGGGCAACCTGGTGCACGCCGCCGCGATGCTCGCCGAGGACGCCAGCGCCGACCGGTCCGCGCTGCTGGAGTACGTTTCGGCCCGGTTCGACGCGATCGAGCTGGCCGCCCGGTGGATGGTGGGCCCCGAGCGGGAGCGCGCCGAGGCGATGGTGGACAAGCTGCTGCGCTGGCTGGCCGGCAACCCGCGCCGGCTGCTGGCCATCGAGCACGAGTTCGCCGTGCGGCTGGACGACCCGCAGCGGCCGGTCGAGCTGACCGGCCGGGTGGACCGGCTGGAGGTCGACGCCGACGGCCGGCTGGTGGTGGTCGATCTGAAGACCGGCAAGTCCACCGTGGTCACCGAGCGGGAGATCGGCGAGCACCCGCAGCTCGGGGCGTACCAGGCGGCGGTCGAGGCCGGGGCGTTCGCCGAGTACGGCGACGAGTCCGGCGGGGCGGCCCTGGTGCAGCTCGGCACGGGGGCGCGCGACGCCCGGGAGCAGAGCCAGCCGGCGGCGGGGCAGGGGCCGGCGGCCGGCTGGGCGACCGCGCTGGTGCGGCGCACCGCCGATACGATGGCCGCCGCCACCTTCGCCGCGGTCGCCAACTCGAAGTGCCGGGTCTGCCCGGTGCGCACGAGCTGCCCGGTGTCCGGGCAGGGGCGTCAGGTCGTCGAGCCGCCGACCCCCCGCCGGGAGCAGCCAGAGTGAGCGCGAGGAGTGAGCTTGCGAGCCCCGCAGTCGCGAACTGGGATGAACCTGTGAGCGCGAGGAGTGAGCTTGCGAGCCGCGCAGTCGCGAACTGAGGAAGTCCCGTGACCCAGCCCGCCCTGTTCAGCGCCGCGACCCCGGCGCCCCGGGCCGCCGACTCCGGCCCCCGCTACACGCCGGTCGAGCTGGCGAAGCTGCTCCGGCTGCCCGCACCCACCCGGGAGCAGGCGGCGATCATCGCCGCGCCGGTCGAGCCGCTGTTGGTGGTCGCGGGCGCCGGGTCGGGCAAGACCGAGACGATGGCCGCCCGGGTGGTCTGGCTGGTCGCCAACGCGTACGTCCGGCCGGGGCAGGTCCTCGGCCTGACGTTCACCCGAAAGGCGGCCGGTGAGCTGGCGCACCGGGTGCGTACCCGGCTCGACCAGTTGGTGCGCCGGCTGGGGCGGCGGGGCCGGGACCCGCTCGACGACCCCCTGGCCGGCGAGCCGACGGTCTCCACCTACCACTCGTACGCGGGGCGGATCGTCACGGAGCACGGGCTGCGCGCCGGCTACGAGCCGTCCACCCGGCTGCTCACCGAGGCGTCCCGCTGGCAACTCGTGGACCTGCTGGTGCGCAACTACGACGGCGACATGACCGGTGTGGACCGGATGCCCAGCACGATCACCGACGCGGTGCTGGCCCTGGCCGGCGAGCTGGACGAGCACCTGGTCGACCCGGACGCCCTGGCCGCCTGGACGGGCCGGTTCTTCGCCGACGTGCAGTCCCGCCCCGGCCGGGTCTACGCCGACGTGCGCCGGGCGCTCGCCCTCCAGCAGACCCGGCTGAAGCTGCTGCCGCTGGTCCGCGCGTACGGCCGGCGCAAGGACGACTTCGAGGCGATGGACTTCGCCGACCAGCTCGCCCGGGCGGCCCGGGTGGCCCGGGACCACCCGGCGGTCGGCGCGATCGAGCGGGACAGGTTCCGGGTGGTGCTGCTCGACGAATACCAGGACACCAGCCACGCCCAGGTGGTGCTGCTCAACGCGCTGTTCGGCGGCGGCCACCCGGTGACCGCCGTCGGCGACCCCTGCCAGTCCATCTACGGCTGGCGGGGGGCCAGCGCCGGCACCCTGGACCGCTTCCCGGCCGAGTTCGCCCGCGCCGACGGCATGCCCGCCGCCGTGCTGGGCCTCACCACGAGCTGGCGCAACCGCCCGGAGATCCTGGGCGTGGCGAACACCCTGGCCACTCCGCTGCGGGCGGCGGGCGCCCGGGTGCCGGAGCTGCGCGCCGCGCTCAGCGTCGCCGATCCCATCGCGCACCGCACGCCGGGCGGCCTGGCCGCCGGCACCGTGCACTGCGCGCTCCTGCCGACGTACGCCGACGAGGCCGACTGGATCGCCGACAGCATCCTCGCGGCCTGGCGGGGGGCGGCCGGGCTGCCGGGCGTGCTGCCGGAGCACGTCCCCGTGCCGCTGCGGCCCACCACCGCCGTGCTGGTGCGGCTGCGCAGCCAGATCCCCGCGCTGGCCACGGCGCTGCGCGCCCGGGGGCTGCCCGTCGAGGTGGTGGGGCTGGGCGGGCTGCTGGACACTCCCGAGGTGCGGGACGTGGTGTGCACCCTGCGGGTGCTCGCCGACCCGACCGACGGGGCGGCGCTGCTGCGGCTGCTGACCGGGGCACGCTGGCGGATCGGGCCGCGCGACCTGGTGGCCCTGCACCGGCGGGCCCGGTCGATCGCCGCCCAGCGTCGCCGGCTCGCCGCCGGGGACGGGCCGGAGATCGCCGTGGACCTGCTCGACGAGGCCACCCTCGTGGAGGCGCTGGCCGACCTCGGGCCCGCCCAGGCGTACTCGGTGCAGGGCTATGCCCGGCTGCGCGCGTACGGCGAGGAGCTGGCCCTGCTGCGCTACCGCCTGGACCAGACGTTGCCGGAGCTGATCGCGGACGTCGAGCGGACCGTCGGCCTGGACGTGGAGGTGGCGGTGCGGGCGGGCCGGGACGGCACCGGCGACGCCGGCCTGGCCCGGGGCCACCTGGACGCCCTCGGCGACGTGGCGGCCCGGTTCAGCGGGGAGTCCCCGGCGGCCACCCTGTCGGGGTTCCTGGCCTACCTGGCCGCCGCCGAGGACGAGGAGCGCGGCCTCGCCCCGGGCGAGGTGGAGGTGGTCGACGGCGCGGTGCAGATCCTCACCGCGCACGCCGCGAAGGGCCTGGAGTGGGACGTGGTGGCGGTCGCCGGCCTGAGCCGGGGGGTGTGGCCGGGGCCGGTGCGCAACTCCGACCACTGGCTGGGCGGGCTGGGGGTGCTGCCGTTCCCGCTGCGCGGGGACGCCGACGGGCTGCCCGAGCTGGGCCTGGCCGACGCCGCCGACCAGCGCGCGGTGGCGCGGGCGCTGGCCGACTTCACCGACGCGTGGCGGGCGCACGACGAGCGGGAGGAGCGCCGGCTGGCGTACGTGGCGGTGACCCGCCCCCGGCGGCTGCTGCTCTGCTCCGGCTACTGGTGGGGCGAGGGGACGAAGCGTCCGCGCGGCCCGTCGGCGTTCCTGCGGGAGGTGTACGACGCGTGCTCCGGCGACGGGCTCCTGGTGGACCGGTGGGCCCCGGAGCCGGCCGGTGACGCGGTGAACCCGACCACGGAGGTGGTGCTGCGCGCCGAGTGGCCGGCCGATCCGCTGGGCGGGCGTCGCCCGGCGCTGGCCCAGGCCGCCGCGCTGGTGCGTCGCTTCCTCGCCGGCCCAGGTGGAGAACCCGCCGTCCCGGATGGGGAGCCCACCGCCCCCGGTGGAGAACCTGCTGTCCCGGATGGGGAGGAGGTGCCGGGCGTCGTCGATGACCCGGAGGTGGCGCGGTGGCGGCGGGAGGCCGACCTGCTCCTCGCCGAGCGGGCCGAGCTGGCCGCCGGTGCGGGGGCGGTCGAGGTGGCCCTGCCGGGGCAGCTCTCCGTCACCCAGCTGGTGGCGCTGCGCCGCGACCCGGGGGAGCTGGCCCGCGCCCTGCGTCGGCCGATGCCCAGCGCGCCGAACCCGTACGCCCGGCGGGGCACCGCGTTCCACACCTGGCTGGAGCGGCGCTTCGGCGCGGACCGGCTGCTCGACGTGGACGAGCTGCCCGGCGCAGCCGACGCCGACGCCGCGCCGGACGAGGTCCTCGCGGAGCTCCAGGCGCGCTTCCTGGCCGGCGAGTGGGCGCAGCGGGTGCCGGTGGAGGTGGAGGTGCCGTTCGCCACGGTGATCGCCGGGGTGGTGGTGCGGGGCCGGATGGACGCGGTCTTCACCCGGCCGGGTGGGCGGTTCGACGTGGTCGACTGGAAGACGGGGCGGCAGCCCGCCGGGGCGGCGGCCGAGGCGGCGGCGGTGCAGCTCGCCGTCTACCGGTTGGCCTGGGCCGAGCTGGCCGGCGTGCCGGTCGACCGGGTCGGCGCGGCCTTCCACTACGTGCGGGACGGTGCGACGGTCCGCCCGGCGGACCTGCTGGACGCCGACGGGCTCACCGCGCTGGTCACGGGCGTGCCGGTGGCCCCGGCGGGCGGTGCGCGGCCGGAAAGTTCCCGGTGACCGGCGACGGGCGGCGAGATCCATGATAGGCTGATCTCGTTGCAGTTATGGTTCCCAGAGACTCTGTGTGCGCCTGGCGGATTGTGGCCCCAGGCGCTCTTTGTTGTGTCCGGAGTTCTCCGGGCGGGGCGACCAGAAGCGACAGGCGATTCGCGCATCCCGCGCGGAGCGCTCCTCTTCGGGCCCGCAACAGGTGCGGGTCCGACGTTCCGTCAAGGAGACGAAACACATGGCAATTGGCACCGTCAAGTGGTTCAACGCTGACAAGGGCTTCGGCTTCATCACCCCGGACGGCGGCGGCGCTGACGTCTTCGCCCACTTCTCGGCGATCCAGTCCTCCGGCTACCGGAGCCTGGACGAGAACCAGCGGGTCGAGTTCGAGATCACCCAGGGCCAGAAGGGCCCGCAGGCGGAGAACATCCGCCCGCTCTGATCTCCGGCACCCGTTCCACCTGTTCCACCCGTAACATCCGTCGCGCCCTCCGGGCGTGACGACGTGGCCGGTCCGCCCCTCGCGCGGTGGGCCGGCCACGACCCCAATCGGTTCGTGCTTGTGAGTCCCGGTGGACCCGTCCGCCGGTCGACAGCGCCGCCCCGGCGCCCTCCCTCGACACGTGCCGCGTCGAGGAAGGCTTTCGCATGACCACCGTTCTGCCCTCTTTCTCCGCCACGGGCCTGGCGCCGGCGCTGCTCGCCGAGCTGACCACGCAGGGCATCACCGAGCCGTTCCCGATCCAGGCGGCGACGCTGCCGGACTCGCTGGCCGGCCGGGACGTGCTGGGCCGGGGCCGTACCGGCTCGGGCAAGACCCTCGCCTTCGGGCTGCCGCTGCTGCACCGCACCGCCGGCCGCCGCGCCCGCCCCGGGCGTCCGCTGGCGCTGGTGCTGGTGCCGACCCGCGAGCTGGCCCAGCAGGTGACCACCGCGCTCTCCCCGTACGCCCGGGCGCTCGGGCTGCGCGTCGCCACCGTGGTCGGCGGCCTGTCGCTGGGGCGGCAGGCCGACGCGCTGCGTGCCGGCGCCGAGGTGGTCGTGGCCACCCCCGGCCGGCTGCACGACCTGATCAACCGTGGTGACGCCCGGCTCGACCAGGTGGCCGTGACGGTGCTGGACGAGGCCGACCAGATGGCCGACATGGGCTTCCTGCCGCAGGTCACCAAGCTGCTGGAGCAGGTGGCCGGCGACGGCCAGCGGATGCTCTTCTCCGCCACCCTGGACGGCGGCGTGGACAAGCTGGTCCGCCGGTTCCTCACCGACCCGGTCTCGCACTCCGTCGACCCCGGCACCGCCACGGTCACCGCGATGACCCACCACGTGCTGCACGTCGAGGCGGAGGACAAGCCGGCCACGCTGACCCGGATCGCCGCCCGCGAGGGTCGCACCATCCTGTTCATGGGCACCAAGCACCGCGCCGACCGGCTGGCCCGCCAGCTGCTGTCCAAGGGCGTGCGGGCCGCAGCCCTGCACGGCGGCAAGTCCCAGCCGCAGCGCACCCGGATCCTGGAGCAGTTCCGCACCGGCCAGGTGACCGCGCTGGTCGCCACCGACGTGGCGGCCCGGGGCATCCACGTCGACGGCCTCGACATGGTGGTCAACGTCGACCCGCCGACCGAGGCGAAGGACTACCTGCACCGCGGCGGGCGTACCGCGCGGGCCGGCGAGTCGGGGACCGTGGTCACCCTGGTCCTGCCCGAGCAGCGCCGGGAGGTGTCCCGGCTGATGGCCACCGCCGGCATCCGGCCGCAGGCCACCCAGGTCCGCCCGGGCGACGACGCGGTGCTGGCCCGGGTCACGGGTGCCCGGGAGCCGTCCGGCGTGCCGGTGACCGTCGTCGCCCCGCAGCCCCAGCGTTCCGTCCCGGCGGCATCGGGCCGGGGTTCCCGGTCCGCCCGCGCCGCCCACGGCACCTCCGCGCCCGCCGGCGCGCCGCGTTCCGCCGGTGCGCCAGGGGACACCCCGGCCGCCCGGGACGCGGCGGGCGGCGAGGGTCGGCGCACCGGGCACCGCGCGTCGGGCCGGTCGCGTCGCCCGCGTCGCCCCCGTTCCGCCTGACCCGACCGCCCGGTCGGCCCGTCAGGCGCGCGATCCCGAACTGCTTGGCTGAGTCGGGAATCAGGCAGGCGTGGGGTCCGATCGGCGACTGTCGCCCGCGCGCACGGTGCAAGATGCTAGCCGTGGGGGAACACGGGCCGGTGGGGACCGGCCTTGCTGGGGGGAGGAACCATGACGGGCGACGTCGAGTCGGGGGCGGCACGGGAGCTGCTGGTGGTGCTGGCGGTCGCGGGGGCGGGGCTGCTGCTCGCCACGGCGGCGGCCTTCTCGCCGTGGCATCCCACCCGTAGCGCCCGGCCGCCGGCCGGGGTGGTGGGGCTGCACAACCCGAACGGGGCGGACGCGAAACTCACCGGCGCCGTCATCGGAGTGACCGACCCGTCCGCCGGCTGAGCCCGCACCGCTCAGCCGGCGGACGGGCCGGTCAGGCCTGGAGGAAGCTCAGCGGGATGGCCTGAATCTCGGCCAGGGCCGCCGCCTTGACCAGTTCGCCGCCGGACGCGGGTGCGGGGCCCGGGCCGCAGGCCGTGGCGGCGACGGCCAGCATGGCCCGGAGCGCGTAGTCGCTGCGCGCGGAGACGTACACGTCACTGCCCGGCCTGGTCCAGCACGCCCCAGCGGCGGCGGATCGCCCGGTCCGCCGCCCCGAACGCGGCGTCGACCCCGAGGCCGACGACCAGGATGACGATCATCGTGGAGAGCAGCCAGGGCGCGTCGGCCAGTTCCCGGGCGTACGTCAGCTGGGCGCCGAGCGACGTCTGCGAGATGCCCACCACGATCAGCTCGCCGGCCATCAGGCTGCGCCAGGAGAACGCCCAGCCCTGCTTGAGCCCGGCGACGATGGCGGGCAGGGCGGCCGGGGCGATGACGTACCGGTAGAGGTTGAGCCCCCGGGCGCCGAGGTTGCGCCCGGCCCGTTGCAGCAGCGGCGGCACGTAGTCCACCCCGCTGATCACCCCGTTGGCGATGGACGGGGCCGCGCCGAGGACCACTACGAAGAAGATGGCCTTCTCGCTCAGCTCGAACAGCAGGATCGCCAGCGGGAACCAGGCGATCGACGGCATGGTCTGCAACGCGGTGATCATCGAGCCGATGGCCGCCCGCAGCACCCGGAACCGGGCCACGGCGAGGCCGAGCAGCAGGCCGACGGCGACGGAGAAGACGTACCCGAGGGCGGCCCGGCGCAGGGTGGTGACCAGCCCGTCCCAGAGCTGCGGCCCGCTGGCCTGGCGGACCAGCTCCTGCCAGACCGGGCCGGGCCCGGGCAGCGAGTACGGCGGCCAGATCTCCGCCCACACCACGACCTGCCAGGCCCCGATGGCGATGGCGAGCGCGGCCAGCTTCGGCCAGGTGGACGCCCAGAAGGTGGCGGCCCGGGTGGTCGTCTTCTGCCGGCCGGCGATCTCCAGCGCGTCGAGCCCGGAGAGCTCCGCGTCGGCGCGCGCCTCGGCGAGCGTGTCACTGGCCATGGCGGCCCACCTCCGTACGGAGCCGGTCGGTGACGTCGGCGGCGATGGACGCGATCTCCGGGGAGTCGATGCGTCGGGGCCGGGGCACGCCGACCCGGGTGGAGTAGATGATCCGGCCGGGCCGGCTGGAGAGCAGGATGATCCGGTCGGCGAGCCGTGCCGCCTCCCGCACGTTGTGGGTCACGAAGAGCACGGTGAGCTTGCGCTCGGTCCAGATCCGCTCCAGCTCGTCGTGCAGGATGTCGCGGGTCATCGCGTCGAGCGCGCCGAACGGCTCGTCCATCAGCAGGATCGGGGTGTCCAGGGCGAGGGTGCGGGCGAGCGCGACCCGCTGCCGCATGCCGCCGGAGAGCTGGTGCGGGCGCTTGCGGCCGAACTCGGCCAGGTGCACCGTGCGCAGCAGCTCGGCGACCCGTTCCCGGCGCTGCGCCCGGGGCAGCCGGCGCAGCTTCAGCGGCACGTCGACGTTGCCCTCGACGGTGAGCCACGGGAAGAGGGCGGACTCCTGGAACATCAGGCCGGGGTCGACCCCGTCGCCCAGCTCGATCCGCCCGCCGCTGACCTTGTCCAGGCCGGCGACCAGGTTGAGCAGAGTGCTCTTGCCGCAGCCGGAGGCGCCGACGAGGCAGACGAACTCGCCGGGCGCGACGTCGAGGGAGACCCCGTCCAGGGCGAGGACGGCGTGCTCGCCCTGCCCGTACACCTTGGTGACGCCGTGCAGCGCGACCGAGCCGGTCGCGCTGCGGGGCGTCGTCGTGGTCGACGTCATGGTTGGACGACCTCGGGCTTGCCCTGGGTCTTGAGCACCTCGTTGAGGTACTTCAGGTCGTAGAGCCCGTCGAGGCTGGCCGGCTGGGTCAGGCCGACGGCGACCGCGTGGTCCAGGCCGGTCTTCAGCGACGAGGCGATGGGGTCGTTGGTGAACTCCAGCGTCGGCCACGCCTGCTTGATGAGCTTCACGTCCAGCGGCTTGCCGGTGATCTTGCCGATGTGGTCGGAGATGGCCTGCTGCGACTCGTCGGGCCTGGTGTTGACGAACTCGTTCGCCGCGGCCTGCCCCTCGACCAGCTTCTTCACCACGTCGGGGTGGGCCTTGAGGAACTTGGTGGAGACGATCAGGTTGGTGATGACGAACTTCTTGTCCGGCCACAGGTCGCGCTCGTCGACGAGCACCTTGCCGCCGGCGTTGACCAGCCGGGAGACGAACGGCTCGGGCACCCACGCGCCGTCGATCGCCCCGCTGTTGAACGTCTCCACGGTCTGGGCGTTCTCCTGGGGGACGACCTTGACGTCGCCGCCGCCCTCCTTGGTGGCGGTCAGGCCCTTCTCCTTGAGCCAGTAGCGCAGCGCCACGTCCTGGGTGTTGCCGAGCTGCGGGGTGGCGATCTTCTTGCCCTTGAGCTGCTCGACGGAGGTGATCTCCGGCTTGACCACCAGGGCCACGCCGCCGGACGCCGCACCGGAGACGACCCGGACCGCCTCGCCCTTGGACTTGGAGAACGCGTTGACCGTCGGGTTGGGGCCGATGTACGTCGCGTCGAGCGCGCCGGAGAAGATGGCCTCGATGGCGGCCGGGCCGGCGTTGAAGGTCTTCGTCTCCAGCTTGACGCCGCCGCCGAGCTTCTCGGCGAAGATGCCCTTCTCCACCCCGACGACCGCCGGGGCGTGGGTGATGTTGGGGAAGTAGCCCAGCCGGAGCGTGACCGGTCCGGAGCCGCCCGCGGCCGCGCCGTCGTCCTCGCCGCACGCGGCGGTGGTACCCAGGGTCGCCGCGCCCACCACGGCGAGGGTGGCCAGGGTGACCGTCCGACGGAAGGGGAGCCGTCTCATCGTCTGTCCAATCCGCAGCATTCCTACTTGATAGGTAGGAAGACTGAGGCAGGCTTCAAGCAGCGTCAAGGCCCGTCCGCATCGCGGGATTCGCGCTCGGGATTATTCCCGGTTCTCCTACCTTTTTGCTGGGTTTGGCGGCGCCTCTGGCGCGGACTCCGGCAGCCGAAGAGAATCGGGCGCCCCGGGCCGCCGCCGTCGCATCCGAGGGCTGACCCGAAGGGCGTTCCCGGCCCCGGTGCCCGGCGCTGCACCGACCTGCGGGAGGTCGCCGCTGTCCCGGGCGGCGACGCGCTAGGGTCGACCCGTGGCGGCGCGGAGATCCAGAATTCCAGCGACGAAGTATCCGGTCGAGCGGTTCACCCTCGACAACGGCCTGCGGGTGGTGCTCACCCCCGACCGCAGCGCACCGGTGATCGGGGTGGCGGTGGTCTACGACGTCGGCATCCGCTCCGAGCCCGAGGGGCGCACGGGCTTCGCCCACCTCTTCGAACACCTGATGTTCCAGGGCTCGGAGAACCTGGAGAAGCTGGCCCACTTCCGGCACGTGCAGGGCGCGGGCGGCACCTTCAACGGGTCCACCCACCACGACTACACGGACTACTACGAGACGCTGCCGAGCAACGCCCTGGAGCGGGCGCTGTTCCTGGAGGCCGACCGGATGCGCGGCCCCCGGCTGACCGAGGAGAACCTGCGCAACCAGGTCGACGTGGTCAAGGAGGAGATCCGGGTCAACGTGCTCAACCGCCCGTACGGCGGGTTCCCCTGGCTGACCCTGCCGCCGGTCATGTTCGACACCTTCCCCAACGCGCATGACGGCTACGGCTCCTTCGACGACCTGGAGTCGGCCACCGTCGACGACGCGGCCGACTTCTTCCGCCGCTACTACGCCAGCGGCAACGCCGTCCTCGCGATCAGCGGGGACGTCGACGTGGCCGAGGCCACCGCGCTGGTCGAGCGGCACTTCGGCGACGTGCCGGCCCGGCCCGCCCCCGACCGCCCCGACTTCGCCGAGCCGGACCTGACCGCCGAGCGGCGCTCGTCGTACACCGACGCGTTGGCCCCGCTGCCGGCGGTGGCCTCGGCCTGGCGGGTGCCCGATCCGATCACCGACTTCGCCGGCTACCTGCCCTACGTGGTGCTCGCCGAGGTGCTCACCGACGGCGACGCGTCCCGGCTGGTCGAGCGGCTGGTCCAGCGGGACCGCGCGGTCACCAGCCTCGGCGGGTACGTCGGGTTCATGGGCGACCCGTTCGACGTGCGCGACCCCACCGCCCTGCTGCTCCAGGCGCACCTGCCGCCCGGCGGGGACGTCGACAAGGTGTTGTGCACCGTCGACGAGGAGCTGGACCGGCTGGCCACCGACGGCCCGACCGGCGGCGAGCTGGCCCGCACCCAGGCCCGGATGGCCACCCACCTGCTGCGCGACACCGACGCGGTGCTCGGCCGGGCGCTGCGGATGGCGGTGCTGGAGCAGCAGCGCGGCGAGCCGGGCCTGCTCAACGAGCTGCCCCGGCTGGTCGGCGAGGTCACCGACGAGCAGGTCCGGGCCGCCGCCGCCACCCTGCGGCCGGAGCGCCGCGCGTCCATCGAGGTCATCGCGGGAGGCGCCCGATGAGTGTCGCAACGCAGCCGCGGCCGTTGCCGCCGCTCGGGCCGAACCGCAGGCTCAAGCTGCCGAAGCAGGCCGAGCGGAGGCTCGGCAACGGGCTCACCGTCATCGCGGTACGCCGCCCGGCCGTGCCCCTGGTGGAGCTGCGGCTGTGGATGCCGACCGGCCGGACCCACCTGGCCCGGGGGGCGATGCTCGCGCAGACCATGCTCTCCGGCACGCGGTCGATGACCAGCGTGCAGATCGCCGCCGAGCTCCAGGCGGTCGGTGGCGGGCTCTCCGCCGGCATCGACCCGGACCGGCTGATGCTCTCCGGCGCGGGCCTGGTCACCGGGCTGGACCGGATGCTGGAGATCCTGGCCGACGTGCTGACCGGCGCGACGTACCCGGGCCAGGAGGTCGGCACCGAGCGGGACCGCCTGGTCGACCGCATCCAGGTGGCGCAGAGCCAGCCGGCCCACCTGGCCCGCACCGCCCTGCTGCGGCGGGTCTACGGCAAGCACCCGTACGCGGTGCAGACGCCCGAGCCGGAGCAGGTGCACGCGGTCCGGCCGGCAGCGCTGCGCCGGCTGCACGCCGAGCGGGTGCACCCGGCCGACGCGGTGCTGGTGCTGGTCGGCGACGTGCAGCCCGAGCGGGCCCTGGACGCCGCCGAGAAGGCGCTGTCCGCCTGGAACGGCGGTGGCCACACCGCCGAGCTGCCGCCCGCCCCGCCGCTGGAGCCCGGCCCGCTGCTGCTGGTCGACCGGCCCGGCTCGGTGCAGTCGTCGCTGCGGATCGCCCTGCCGGCGGTGCCCCGCACCCACCCCGACCACGCCGCGCTGCAACTGGCCAACCTGCTCTTCGGCGGCTACTTCTCCTCCCGCTGGGTGGAGAACATCCGGGAGGACAAGGGCTACACGTACGGGCCGCACTCGCTGGTCGAGCACTCGGTGGCTGGGTCGGTGCTGGTCGCCGCCGCCGAGGTGGCCACCGAGGTGACCGGGCCGGCGCTGCTGGAGACGACGTACGAGCTGGGCCGGCTGGCCACGCTGCCGGCGAAGCCGGACGAGCTGGAACAGGCCCGCCAGTACGCCCTCGGCACCCTCCAGCTCGGCATGTCCACCCAGGCCGGGCTGGCGTCGCTGACCAGCGCGTACGCCGGCAGCGGGCTGCGCCTGGAGTTCCTGGCCGAGCACGCCGCCCGGCTGGCGAAGGCCACCGTCGACGACGTGGCCGAGGTGGCCCAGCGCTACCTCGCCCCGGCCAGGGCGGTCACCGTGGTGCTCGGCGACGCCGAGCGGATCGCCCCCGCGCTGTCGGCCCTCGCCCTGGTCCGCACCGAGCCGGCCCGGCCGTGACCGCCATGGGTGGGCCGGTCCGGAGCGGGGGCGGGGAGGCCGCCCCGCCGCTGGCCCGGTCCACCCTGGACCGCGCCGCGCACCGGCGCACCGACCCGGAGTGGCTGGCCGAGGCGTGGGAGCGGGCGCGGGTCCTGGTGCTCGACTCCGCCGCTGGCGGCCGGGCCCTGGTCCGCGCCGACGCGTCCCCGCCGGAGCTGGTGCTGCTCGGCACCGGCGAGCTGCCCGAGGTGCCCCGCTCGGTGCCGATGTTCCTCGGCGTCGAGCCCGACGGCGTGCCCGTGTTCGCGGTGGACTCCCCGCTGCCGGAGCTGCCGGGCACCCGGGCGGTGAGCCTGCGGGAGGTCGGGCACCTGCTGCTGGACGGGGACGCCGGCCTCTTCACCGCCGCGCTGGCGCTGACCAACTGGCACGCCCGGCACGGCTACTCCTCGATCACCGGCCAGCCGACCCGCGTCGACGAGGCCGGCTGGTCCCGGGTCGACGAGACCGGCGACCGGGTCTGGCCGCGTACCGACCCGGCGATGATCGTGTTGGTGCACGACGGGGTGACCGGGCCGGAGGGCCGCTGCCTGCTCGGCAGCAACGCGGCCTGGCCGCACACCCCGGGCCACCGCCGCTACTCCTGCCTCGCCGGGTTCGTCGAGCCCGGCGAGTCGGCCGAGTCGGCCGTGGCGCGCGAGGTCCGCGAGGAGGTCGACGTCGCGGTCGAGAACATCGCGTACGCGGGCAGCCAGTCCTGGCCGTTCCCCGGCTCGCTGATGCTCGGCTTCCTCGCCGTGGCCGACCCGGCGCAGCCGGTGCGCGTGGACGCGACCGAGATCGCGTACGCCCGCTGGTTCACCCGCCGGGAGATCGGCGCGGCGCTGGTCGGGCGGCCGGTGACTGTCGACGGCGGCGAGCAGCTGCTCCTGCCCCCGCCGTCGTCGATCGCGCTCTTTCTGATCCACCGCTGGCTCGACGGCCACTGCTGACGGCCACTGCTGACGGCGACGCCTGCTGACGGCGATGGCTGCCGACCTGGCGGGCGTCCGACGGTGGGCCCGCAGGGGCAGCCCGTCGTCACGCTGAGTTTCCGAAACGCGGCCGAAGAGCCCCGGCGGCAACCCTGCGGTCCCACCCCTTTGCTCTGCACCCGAATCCGCAACGGTTGCGGAAAGTAACGGATCCCTTCTGGTCGCTGCCGACCGCCATCGTGCAGATGGCCTGCTCAGTTCAGATGCTGCGTGGGTGGGTGCAGAGCAAAGGCGGCGCAGGATGTGGGGCGGGGTCCGAAGGGAATGACGGAGGGTGAGGTTTTGACCGGGGTGTAGGAGTGAATCTGCCGTTGTTGCGGAGAGTGAGCAGTGCGGGGGTCGGTTCAGCGGGGCGCGGCGTCGTCGAGCGGCAGCACCTTGACGCGCTGCTTGCCGCAGCGGACCGCGCCCACCGTGGACAGAGCCCGGGCCGGCAGCAGGGCGGTCTCCCGGTCCTGGGCGTGCGCCACGGACGGTACTCGGTGGGAGTTCCACGTCACTCTGTCGACACATGTTACGCCCAGCCTGTGTCCCATCAGGTGGTACGAGGCGGCCGGTGCGCCCTATCCGTCGGATGGCGCCGCGCCGCGCCGCGCGTGGTCGCGGGCCTGCCGACGGATCGGGGCCGCCGGCGCAGGCCGGCGGCCCCTAGGTGGCCGGGACGGTCAGCTCAGGTCGAACTGCCCGCTCTTCGTGCCGGCGATGAAGCCCGCCCAGCCGGCCCGGTCGAAGAGCAACACCGGGCCGCCGCGGTCCTTGCTGTCCCGCAGCGCCACGGACGCCGGGCCGACGCGCAGCGGGGCCACCTCCACGCAGTTGGAGGTCTGGCTGCGGGTGCTGGTCCGCCACGGGGCGTCGGCCAGCCGCCGGGCGAGAACGGAGGGCATGTCGGGGATCTCGTTCATGGTCTGCTCCTGATTGGACTGCTCCGATGGAACGAGTGGCGTCGCACGCCCGGGCGGAGCCGTCCCCGGAGTCGCCCCCGGAGGTCACCCCGGAGCCGCCGCCGGTGGGTCACCGATCCGTCAGGCGGCCGGAGTGCCGGCGGCGCTGGGCCGGCGCCGTTGCCGACCCGTGGGCCGCCGTGGACGGGCCTGCCGCCTCGGTCAGCCGCCCCGCCGACTCGAAGAGCCAGGAGGCGGTGTCCGTCGCGGAGAGCGCCGCCGAGCGCAACCACTCGAAAGCCACTTTATAGGCATTTAGGGTGTTTACCTCGGTTGACATGGCGTTGGTGAAGCCACCTTCTATCGCCACCGTCTCCGGGTCGAGCGGGTCGGCGAACCGGTAGATCGAGAACGCCGTCGGCGGGAGGTACCAGTTGCCGACCGGGGTGTCCCGCAGCAGCACGTGCAGGGTGACGTGTGGCAGCATGGCCAAGTTGCAGAGCTGGGTGAGCTGCTCGCGCAGCACCTCCGGCGGGCCGGCCCGCCGGCCCAGCGCCGCCTCCTCCAGCACCGCCGTGTAATGCGGCGCGTCGGCGTGGCTCAGCAGCGACTGCCGGGCCACCCGGGCGGCCACCTCGTTCTCCGGCGTCTCGCCGTGTTCCGACTCGCCGGCCCAGGACTCGACCCGGCGGGCCGAGACGATCCGCAGCCGGGCGTACCCGATGGTCTGCAACAGCCCCGGGACCAGGACCGGGTTGTACTCCAGGATCTCCGTGCAGCCCGCCTCCAGTTCGGCGAAGCTCCGCTGCTGCGGGGTCATCACCGGGTACTTACGCAGCCAGCCCCGCATGTCGCCGGCTTCGCCGGTGATGCCGAGCAGATCGTCGCGCCGCGCGTCGCCCACCCCGTAGAGGTCGAGCAGGACGGCGACGTCGTCGGGGTCGGGACGGCTGCGGCCGTTCTCCAGGCGGGACAGTTTCGATGCGGATGCCCAGCCGATGCGCGCGATGACCTGGTCGCCGGTCAGGCCGGCGGCCTCGCGCAGCTTGCGCAGCTCAAGGCCCAACCTGCGGCGGCGTAGCACTGGGCTCGGTCCGGTAGGAGGCACGGTGTCCTCATCTCCGTCGACCGCCGCGAGACGCGACGGTAACTGTATGAAATTCGCCCCCCACGGTCAGTATGGACGGCGCGGCCGGTGCCGGAAGCTCCGACAGGCGCGTGTCTTCCAGAAACCCGCCCCGAAAACAGAAACCCTCCCGCCCCGGGAACAGAAACCCCTCCCCGCCCCGAGAAGAGGAACCCGATGCGCACCGTCCTGGGTCGCCCCGACTTCCGCCTGCTGTTCGGCGCACTCCTGGCCAGCATGGCCGCCGAGTCGATCCTGCTGCTCGCCCTCGCGATCTGGGTCAAGGACCTGACCGGCTCCGACGGACTGGCCGGCGCGACCATCTTCGCGATCATCGCGCCGATGGTGCTCGCGCCGCTGGTGGGCTGGGCGGTCGACCGGTACCCTCGGCGGCCCTTCTTCGTCGCCGCGAACCTCGCCACCGCCGCCCTGCTCACCCCGCTCTTCACGGTCTCCCGGGCCGGCGACGTCTGGGTCATCTACGTGGTGGCGGGCCTCTACGGGCTGTCGTACCTGACGCTGAGCGCGGCGCTGGCCGGGCTGATCCGGCAACTCGTCCCGGTCGAGCTGCTCGCCGACGCCAACGGCGTGCTGCAGACCGTGCGGCAGGGACTGCGGCTGGTCGGCCCACTCGCCGGGGCCGCGCTCTACGCCGCCGTCGGTGGCTGGCTGCTGACCGGGCTGGCGATGACCGGGTTCGTCACGGCCGCCGCCGTGGTCGCCCTGCTGCGCGCGCCCGAGGCCGCGCCGGGCGGCGGCGGGTCGCGCTGGACGGCCGAGCTGGGCGCCGGGCTGCGGCACCTGGCCGGCGAGCCGGCGCTGCGCCGCGCTCTGCTCGGCTACGGCCTCGGTTCGCTGGTGATGGGCTTCACCGAGTCGCTGATCTTCGCGTACGTCGACCAGGGCCTGCGCCGCGACGCCGCGTTCGTCGGCGTGCTGGTCACCGTGCAGGGCCTCGGCGGTCTGGTCGGCGGCCTCTTCTCCGCCGCCCTGGTGCGCCGCGCCGGTGAGGTCGGGGCGCTGGCCACCGGGGTGACCCTCTTCGGCCCGGCCGCCCTCGCCCTGGCCTACCCGAGCGTCTGGCTCGGGTTCGCGGCGCTGCTGCTGGCCGGGCTCTCGCTCCCGCTGATCACGGTGGGCCTGAACACGCTCATCCAGCGGCGCACCCCGCCGGGCCTGCTGGGCCGGGTGGTGGCGGCGTCGGAGGCGCTGGTCAGCGGCCCCCAGGCGGTCTCCATCGGGGCCGGCGCGCTGCTCGTCGGCGTGTTCGACTACCGGGTGCTGTTCGTGCTGGTCGGCGTGGTCACCACCGGGGCCGGCGTCTTCCTCTGGCGGGGCCGCCGGCTCTCCGCGCCGCCCGCGCCCAGCGTGCCCCGCATCCCGCTGCAACGCCGGCCCGCGGCGACGCCCGAGCCCGAGTCCGAGTCCGAGTCGCGCGTGGCACACCCCACCCGCTGACGCGCGAGGTGGCCGCCCGGCCCGGACGGCCACCCGCGCGGCGCACGCGGTGTCCGGTCAGCGCGGCAGCGCGGCGAGGTGCTTCTTGACCTGGGTGATCGATGGGTTGGTGAGCGCGCTACCGTCGGCGAATCGCAGCGTCGGGACGGTCTGGTTGCCGCCGTTGACGCTCATCACGAACTCGGCGGCCTTCGGGTCCTGTTCGATGTCGACCACCTGGTAGGCGATGCCCTCCCGGTCGAGCTGCGACCTGAGCCGGTGGCAGTAGCCGCACCACGGGGTCGAGTACATCGTCAACATGATCGCGTCCTCCAAGGTCGGTCCGCCCGTCCGGTCAGGCCAGGCTAACCGCTGCAACATCGGGCGGAGCTGAGATGATTCCTCGCTGTGGGGGTTCATTCAGGCTCGGAACGGGTGCTCGCCGGGCTGGACCCGGAGCAGCGCGCCGCGGTGACCGCCCCGGCCGGCCCGGTCTGCGTCCTGGCCGGCGCCGGCACCGGCAAGACCCGGGCGGTCACCTCCCGCATCGCCCACCGGGCCCTGACCGGCGAGGTCTCCGGCCGGCACGTGCTCGCGGTGACCTTCACCGCCCGCGCCGCCGCCGAGCTGCGGGCCCGGCTCACCGCGCTCGGGGTCGCCGGCGTGCAGGCGCGCACGTTCCACGCCGCCGCGCTGCGCCAGGTGCGCTACTTCGCGCCCCGCCTGCTCGCCGGGCGGGCGATGCCGGAGCTGCTGGACAGCAAGGCGCGGATCGTCACGCTCGCCGCCGCCCGGGTCGGCCTGCGCGCCGACCGGGCGGCCGCCCGGGACCTGGCCGGCGAGATCGAGTGGGCCAAGTCGTCCCTCGTGGAGCCGGGGGAGTACGTGGTCGCCGCGGCCAAGGCGCTGCGCGACACCCCGCACGAGCCGGCGAAGGTGGCCGAGGTCTTCGTCGCCTACGAGAAGCTCAAGCGGGCCAACGGCGTGATCGACTTCGAGGACATGCTGCGCGCCGCGGTCTGGGGCATCGAGGAGCACCCGGACGTCGCCGAGCAGGTCCGGGGCCAGTACCGGCACTTCGTGGTCGACGAGTACCAGGACGTCAACCCGTTGCAGCAGCGGCTGCTGGAGGCGTGGCTCGGCGGCCGGGACGACCTCACCGTGGTCGGCGACGCCAGCCAGACCATCTACTCGTTCACCGGGGCCACCTCGGCGTACCTGGTCGACTTTCCTCGCCGCCACCGCGGCGCGACCGTGGTCCGGCTGGTCCGTGACTACCGCTCCACCCCGCAGGTGGTCGGGCTGGCCAACGCGGTGATCTCCCAGGCCCGGGGCACCGAGGCGCGGCTGCGGCTGGAGCTGCGCGGGCAGCGCCCGCCGGGCCCCGAGCCGGAGCTGCGGATCTTCACCGACGAGCCGGCCGAGGCCGCCGCCGTGGCGACCCGCTGCCGGGCCCTGGTCGGCGCCGGCACCCCGGCCCGGGAGATCGCCGTGCTGTTCCGCACCAACGCCCAGTCCGAGGCGTACGAGAAGGCGCTCACCGAGGCCGAGGTGCCGTACGTGGTGCAGGGGGCCGAGCGGTTCTTCGAGCGGGCCGAGGTGCGCCAGGCGATGGTGGCGCTACGGGCCGCCACCCGCTCGATCCCCGGCGAGACCCCGTTGCGCGACGCCGTGGTGGAGGGGCTCGCGGCGGTCGGCTGGGCCCCCGACGCCGCCCCGGCCGGCGGCGCGGCCCGGGAGCGCTGGGAGGCGCTCGCGGCCCTGGTGCAGCTCGCCGAGGAGCACGCGGCCAGCCCGCCGGTGCTGCCGATCGGCGAGGCCGCCGCCGTGCAGCGCCTCGTGACGCTGGCCGGCTTCAACGACGAGCTGGCCCGGCGCGCCGCCGCGCAGCACGTGCCGACCGTCGAGGGCGTGACCCTGGCGTCCCTGCACTCCGCGAAGGGCCTGGAGTGGGACGCCGTCTTCCTGGTCGGGCTCTCCGAGGGCACCCTGCCCACCAGCTACGCGCGCACCGCCGAGCAGGTCGAGGAGGAGCGCCGGCTGCTCTACGTCGGCATCACCCGGGCCCGGGAGTGGCTCTGGCTGTCGTACGCGGTGGCCCGCTCGCCGGGCGGCCGGGCCCGGCGGCCGTCGCGGTTCCTGCCTCAGCTCGACCGCTCCGGCGGCGGGACCGAGCGGGCCGGTGCGGCGGCGCCCCGACGGGCCGAGCGCCGCCGTAACCAGGT
This sequence comes from Micromonospora sp. NPDC057141, assembly GCF_042670805.1. Lineage (NCBI taxonomy): Bacteria > Bacillati > Actinomycetota > Actinomycetes > Micromonosporales > Micromonosporaceae > Micromonospora > Micromonospora sp. NPDC057141. The sequence continues at coordinate 24,256 of NZ_JBHUVA010000087.1, forward strand.
GGTCTCCTGCCGGATCTGCGGCGCGACGCTGCTCGCCGGCCCCGACCGCAAGCTCGGCCGCTGCCCGAGTTGCCCCTCCGACATCGACGAGGAGCTGTACGAGCGGCTGCGCGACTGGCGGGCCCGGGTGGCCGCCGCGCAGAAGGTCCCCGCGTACGTGGTCTTCACCGACGCCACCATCACCGCGCTGGCCGAGCGGCGGCCCGGCCGGCCCGAGGAACTGGTCGCGATCGCCGGCATCGGCCCCCGCAAGATCGGCCTGTACGGCGAGCCGGTGCTGGCCCTCGTGGGCGGCGCGGCGGTCGACGAAGTCTGCCCTGAGAAAACTTTGAAAATCGACCCGTAAATTCGTTTGCCCTCGCCCCGGGGCGAGGAATAGCCTCAGGACACACCTCGCGAGCAGCGCCATTCCGGCTGCTCACGGGGGTGGAGACCCAGTCGGCATCGAGGGAACGTCAGGGAGGTGGCACCAATGGAGATCTACATCAACGAGCGTCCGCTGGCGCTGCCCGCTGCCGTCGCTCCGCTGTCGGCTGTCCGGGTGGCCCGCGCCGCTCGACCGTTGGCTCCGTGGGCGCACCAGGCCCGGGTTCAGGCCGAGCTGAACCTGACCGTCGCGCCGCTCACCGGAGCCGAGGGCACCAGTGGCTTCACGGGCATGGGCATCGACGGCGCCAAGCAGCGCACTGATGTCCGCGGCGTTCCACCTCGAGGTAGACCGGTCTGATCATCAGACCAACCGGCTCACCTCGAGGCCGCGGAACCCGCTACCGGGATCCGCGGCCTCAGTTTTTTGCCCGCCGAAGTACGTCGGAATCCGATCCACGAGATCGAAGTGAGAGAGAGGTGACCGGGAGATGAGTCTGGCGTTGGCCCCCGTCGACCTGAGCGTCGAGCTGGAGGCGAACCTGCCCTGCCGGAAGTTCGACCCCGACCTGTGGTTCTCCGACTCGCCCGCCGAGCTTGAGCTGGCCAAGTCGCTCTGCGGGGACTGCCCGCTGCGCGTCGAGTGCCTCGCCGGCGCGGTCGAGCGGGCCGAGCCCTGGGGCGTCTGGGGCGGCGAGATCTTCGAGCGTGGCGCGGTCGTCCCGCGCAAGCGGCCCCGGGGCCGCCCGCGCAAGGAGGACGTCGCGCGGGACGCCGCACTGAAGGTCGAGGCCGAGGCGCGCCTGGCGGCCAGTGGGCTGTCCGCGTCGCGGCACGCCGTCCGGTTGGCTGCCTGACACCCGATCCGCACCACCCCCGCCGGTGTCCACCGGCCCGGACAGATCCAAAGAGAGCTGAGACCCATGCTGCTGCACATGCCCCACGGAGCCGTCGAGATGCAACTACTCCACGAAGCGTTGTCCCGGGCCCGAATGCCCCGGCCTCAGGCCGGTCGCACCACCACGAGCACTGAGGCAACCCGCATCACCCGCACCGCCCGTACCGTCGCGATGAGAAGCCGCAACCAGTCGGCACGCGACCTGGGCGTCAGCTAACCGATCACCACACCCGCGGGGCGGGGGGGGGCCCCCGCCCCCCCCCCCCCCCGCCGGGGCCCCGGGGCGCCCCCCCCGGCGGAGCCCC
>NZ_JBHUVA010000088.1:0-25699 GCF_042670805.1 Micromonospora sp. NPDC057141
GTATCCCGGCGGCCGGATACCGCCACCTCGCCGACATCACGCCCCGGCTCAGCGGCTCAGCGCCGTCTCCCGCGCCATGTGCGACAGCTTCTCCGGATTGCGTACGGCGTAGAGCCCGGTGATGCGGCCGTCGTCGATGCGCACCGCCAGGACGGAGTCGAGTTCCCCGTCGAGCCGGACGACCAGCGCCGCGTTGCCGTTGACCTGCGCCGGCCGCAGCGACGCGCCGCCGGGGAGCCTGCCCCACCCGCCAACCAGCAGGCGGGCCACCTTGTCGACCCCCACGACCGGCCGCGGGACGGCCTGCTTGACTCCACCGCCGTCGCCGAGCAGGACGACGTCCGGGGCGAGAATGTCGAGCAGGCGCTGGAGGTCGCCGGTTTCGACCGCCCGCCGGAACGCGTCGAGCACGGTGCGGGTCTCGGCCGCCGGCACGACCCGGCGCGGCCGGCGCGCCGCCACGTGCGCCCGGGCCCGGTGCGCGATCTGCCGGACCGCCGCCGGGCTCTTGTCGACGGCTTCGGCGATCTCGTCGTACCCGAGGTCGAACACCTCGCGCAGCACGAACACCGCCCGTTCGGTCGGCGCGAGCGTCTCCAGCACCAGCAGCATCGCCATCGAGACGCTGTCGGCCAACGCGACGTCCTCGGCCACGTCGGGCACGGTGAGCAGCGGTTCGGGCAGCCACGGGCCGACGTAGGACTCCTTGCGGCGGCCGAGCGTACGCAGCCGGGACAGCGCCTGGCGGGTGGTGATCCGGACCAGGTAGGCGCGCCGGTCCCGCACCGTGTCGAGTTCGACGCCCGCCCACCGCAGCCACGTCTCCTGCAGGACGTCCTCCGCGTCGGCGGCCGAGCCGAGCATCTCGTACGCGACGGTGAACAGCAGGTTGCGGTGGGCGAGGAACGCCTCGGTGGCCGGGTCCGGCGGCCCGGCGCGTCCGGTGCCCCCGCCCCCGTCGGCTGCGCTCTGCGATGTGCCCGCCATGGGTGGCCCCCGTTCCTCTCGGCTTCCTCACCCATCAGATGCCGGAGCACGCCGCCGTGTGACGCCTTGCGGCTGTGGCCGTCGTCACCCGCCCCGGCCGTCACAGGGGGCCGAGCGGCGGCATCTCGTGTTCGTCCCACTTCACGAGCCAACGAGCCAACGAGCGAAGGACGGAAGCCATGGACGCCCGATTCAACCTGTTCGACAACGAGCTCGCCACGAGGTTCGCCAAGCGGTTCGTCAACGCCGGCCTGGTGATCCAGCAGTCGCCGCTGCCGAAGTCCACCCAGGAGCTGGTGTCGCTGCGCGCCAGCCAGATCAACGGCTGCGGCTGGTGCATCGACATGCACACCAAGGAGGCCGCCGCCGGCGGCGAGACCCCGGTCCGGCTGCACCTGGTCGCCGCCTGGCGCGAGGCCACCGTCTTCACCGAGGCCGAGCAGGCCGCGCTGGCGCTCGCCGAGGAGGGCACCCGGCTCGCCGACGCCCACCGGGGCGTGTCCGACGAGACCTGGGCCCGGGTACGCGAGCACTACGACGACGACCAGGTCGCCGCGCTGGTCTGTCTGCTCGCCCTGGTCAACGCCGCCAACCGGCTGGCCGTGATCGTGCACCAGCGGGGCGGCTCGTACCAGCCCGGCATGTTCGCCGCCGCCCTCGCCTAACTGCCGCCGCCCTCGCCTAACTGCCGCCGCGCTCGGCTGACGTGGCCGGCCCCGCCCGGCCCGGGAGCGGTTGCGCCCGGGCCGGACGGAGGACGGGGCGACCCGGCAGAACGCGTTCAGGAACGTCGGTGCAGGTAGCGGGCGCGGCGGCCGGCGTCGCCGAACCCGAGCCGCCGGTACAGCGCACCGGCCGGGTTGTCGTCGTTGACGCAGAGCCACGCCTCTCCGGCGCCGTCGCCGGCCAGCGACCGCAGCGCGGCACCCACCAGGTACGCGCCCACCCGCCGCTGCCGCCAGCCGGGCACCACACCCACCTGGTCGATCCAGTTGTCGATGACGTTGACGAAGCCGACGGCGGCACCGTCGGGGCCACGGGCGATCAGCGACAGGTCCGACCGGTACCCGTCGTCGTCCCACAGCTCGCCCAGCCACTCCTGCGCCTCGGGCACGCGGAAGCCGGGCCGGTCGGCGAACGACGCCCGGTACGCCTCGAACAGCTCGGGGCCGGACTCCCGGGTCACCGGCCCGGTGCGCACCCCGTCGGGCGGCGACACGTCCGGCAGGGCGGCGAGGTCGTGCCGCAGCACCCACTCGACGAAGGTCCGCTCGAAGCCGCGCGCCGCGAAGAGCCGCTCCGCCCCGGGGCTCCAGGACTCGGTGGTCAGCAGCAGGTCGGCGGCCCCGGCCTGCTCCACCGCCCAGTCCAGCAGCCGGCCGCCGAGACCCCGCCCGCGCCAGCCCGGATGCACCATTCCGGTGCTGCCGACCGGTTGCCGGCCGAGCCCCACGCCGACGGCCGCGACCAGTCGGCCATCGTGCCAGGCACCGAGGGTACGGGTCTGGACGAGCCGGGCCCGCAGCAGTGCGGGACGGGCGAACAGCGGCAGCCCGCCGTCGACGGCCAGGCACGCCTCGGCCAGCTCCGTGAGCGCCCCGAGCTGTTCCCCGCCGAACTCCTTCCAGGTGAGGGCATCGACGCCCCTGTCCGCCCCGTCCACGTCGTCCACGTCGTCCCCTTCCTCGTACCCACGCAGCGGTGCCGGGCGGCATCGCGAGCGCCAGCCAGTAGGCGGCCCGGCCGGCAGCGGCGTCAACGGAATTTCGGGCCCGCCGACGCACCCGGGCCCTGGCCTGAGGTTGTTCGCCCGCCGTTCACGGCCGGGCCAGCTCACGCTCGACCCCACGTGCCAGCCTCCGTCGCAGTCCGATCAGACGGAGGACGACGTGACACCGAAACGCACCCACACCCCGGCGGCCGGCATCGCCGCCGCCGCGCTGGCCATCACGGGCACCCTGACCATCACGGGCACCCTGGCCGTCGCCGGCCCCGCCGACGCCGGCCGGCATCACCCCGCCCGGGGCCTCACCTTCGACCGCACCGCCACCTACCCCGTGTTCCAGAACCGGCCGGCCGGCGAGGACCCGGCGACGGCGACCGTCGCCGAGATCTCGGCGGTCAGCCCCGACGGCCGCACCCTGGTCTACACCGACGCGGCGGCCCGCCGGATCGGCTTCCTCGACATCTCCCGCCCGGACCGGCCGCGCGGGCTCGGCACGCTCTCCCTCGCCCAGCTCGGCGACGCCGAGGACGAGCCCACCTCGGTGGCGGTCCTCGGCCGGTACGTCCTGGTCGTGGTGAACACCAGCGCCGGCTACACCGCCCCCTCCGGCCGCCTCGACGTGATCGAGCTGGCCACCCGCCAGCGGGTACGCAGCATCGACCTCGGCGGCCAGCCGGACTCGATCGCCATCAGCCACGACCAGCGGTACGCGACGATCGCGATCGAGAACGAGCGCGACGAGGACGCCACCCCGCCCGGCCGCGAGGAGGGCGACCTGCCCCAGGCCCCCGCCGGCTTCGTGCAGATCGTCGACCTCGACGGCAGAGCGACGCCGCAGCGGTGGAAGCTGCGGACCGTGCCGCTGACCGCCGCCGACGGGCAGGCGCTGCCGGCGCTGGTCGCCGCCGGGATCACCGAGCCCACCGACCCGGAGCCCGAGTACGTCTCGATCAACGAGCGCAACCAGCTCGCGGTCACCCTCCAGGAGAACAACGGCGTCGTCCTGGTGGACCTGCCCACCGGCCGGATCACCCGGGCCTTCAGCGCCGGCACCGCCTCGGTCGCCGGCATCGACACCGTCAAGGACGGCAGGATCGAGCTGACCGGCTCGGTCACCGACGTGCCCCGCGAGCCCGACGCCGTCGCCTGGGTGGACGACCGCTACCTGGCCACCGCCAACGAGGGCGACTGGCGGGGCGGCACCCGTGGCTGGTCCATCTTCGACAGCCGGACCGGCCAGGTGGCCTGGGACGCCGGCAACACCTTCGAGCGCCTCGCCGTCCGCCACGGCCTGCACAACGACGACCGGGCGGCGAAGAAGGGCGCCGAGCCGGAGGGCGTGGCGATCGCCGAGTACGGCGGGGTGCGGTACGCGTTCGTCGGCTCGGAGCGGAGCAACTTCGTCGCCGTGTACGACCTCAGCCGGCCCACCGCCCCGGTCTTCCGCCAGGTCCTGCCCACCACCAACGGCCCGGAGGGCCTGCTGCCGATCCCCTCGCGGGGCCTGCTCGCGGTCTCCAGCGAGACCGACGAGGCCGACGCGGGCGTACGCGCCTCGGTGTCGCTCTTCCGGCTGGGCAGGGGCACCCCCGGCTTCCCGAGCATCGTCTCGGCCGACGACGCGCAGGGCGCCCCGATCGGCTGGGGGGCGCTCGGTGCCCTCTCCGCCGCGCCGGGCCGGCCGCAGCAGCTCTACAGCGTCACCGACGCGGCGTACTCCCCGACCCGGATCCTGACCGTCGACACCCGACGGTCGCCGGCGATGATCACGAACTCCCTGCCCGTCACCGACGCCGACGGCAACCCGGCCGCCTACGACGCGGAGGGGATCTTCGCCCGCCCGCAGGGCGGCTTCTGGCTCGCGGTCGAAGGCGCCAAGGGTACGGAGAACAAGCTGGTCCGGCTCGACGCCGACGGGAAGGCCCAGCAGACCGTGCCGCTGCCGGCGGAGGTCGCCGCCGGGCTCGGCAAGCAGGGCTTCGAGGGGGTGACCGCCAGCACCGACCGGCACGGCCGGGAGATCGTCTGGGCGGTGCTCCAGCGCGAGGTGTCCACCGATCCGGCGGGCGTCGCCCGCATCGGCCGGTACGACGTGGCGGCCGGGACGTGGAGCTGGTTCGGCTACCGGCTGGAGTCCACCGCCGTCGCGGGAGACTGGATCGGGCTGTCCGAGGTGACCGTGGTCGGCGACCGGCTCGCGATCATCGAACGGGACAAGCTGAACGGCCCGGCCGCCGCGCTCAAGCGCGTCTACACCGTGCCGATGCCCGCCGGCCCGGCCACGCCGGGCCCGCTGGCGGTGCTGCCGAAGACGCTCGCCGTCGACGTGCTGCCGGCGCTGCGCGCCACCGACGGCTGGACCCAGGAGAAGCTGGAGGGTCTGACCGTGGCCGGCAACGGCCAGGTGTACGCGATCACCGACAACGACGGCCTCAAGGACGCCACGGGTGAGACGGTCCTGCTCCGGCTCGGCCCCGCCGCGAAGGTGTTCGGCCGCCGCTGACCCGAAGGGGTCGACGGGCCGCCGCTCGGTGGCCCGTCGACCCCTTGACTCCCCGGCTCGCATGTCGGCGAGATGGCGGTATCCCGCCGCCCGGATACCGCCACCTGCCCGACATGGCGATCAGAGCACGCGGGTGACCCGCTCGGCCGCGACCCGGGCGTCGAGGCGGGACCGGTCGAGGTTGGCGCAGACGACCACCGACGCGCCGACGGACAGCGGGGCCAGGAGCCACTTCAGCGGCTGCTCGTGCTCGGCCGCGTCGACCAGCAGCCGGTCGCCGGACCGCAGGCCGATCTGGTCGGCCACCTCCCGGGCGAGCCGCCCCCACGCGCCGAAGCTGGTGCCGTCGGGGGTGGCCGCCTCCGCCGGGTGGACGCCGGCATGGTCGGGCGGCGTGTCGGTGTGCCGGAGCACCTCGGCGTTCCAGTCGAGCCAGCCCACCGGCACGTCCGCCAGCGGGCCGCGCCCGGTGCCGACGAGGTAGCGGTGCACCCCGTCGGGCACGTCCTCCAGCCAGTCGTCGAGCCGCTGCGGGGTGACGAACACCGCGTCGTACGGCCGGTCGCCGCCCGGCTCCAGCACCGGCAGCCCGGCGGTGGCCCGGGGCCGGAACGACACGGCCAGCCCCACCGACCAGGCACCCAACAGCACGGCGGCGGTACGCCAGTGCGGCGGCAGCAGCACCGCGACCCGGCTGCCCGGGCCCAGCCCGCAGCCGTCGCGCAGCAGCCCGGCGGTGCGCGCCGCCCAGCCGCCCAGGTCGGCGGCGCTCAGGGCGACCCGCTCGCCGGTCGCGTCGTCGCAGAAGGTGAACAGCGGCCGGTCGACGTCGGCCGGCCCGGCAACCGGCAGGGCTACCACGTTCGGCGCTCCCATCGCATGCCTCCCGGTGAGCACGGCCCGCTCGGGCCACGGAGGGCCACCGTACCGCCACGAGATGACATGGCGACGGCAGCATCCTGGCCACCGCTGCCGAGCGTGGAACGATCAGGCGGCCCTGAGCTTCCGAATGACGTACTGGTTGAGACTCATCCCGTCCTCGGCGGCCTGGATGGCGAGTTCGCGATGCAGACTCTCGCCGACGCGGAGGTTGAACTTGCCCGAGTAGCTGCGGTCGGCGATCGGCTGCGGCACCTGCTCACCCTGCTCTGCCAGGTCCGCGATCACGTCGCGCAGTAGGTCTTGGAGCCCTTGAAGTGCGTCGATCTGCGACGATGCGAGCCAGGAGAGCGACGGGAACTCGGCACAGGTCGCGACGAACTCACGATCCTCGGCGGACCAGGTGACGCGGTAGGTGTAGTGGGTGATGTCGAGACGGGTATCGGGGTGCATCACAGGGCCTCCTTCTTGTCGATCGCCTTGAGTACCTGCCGCACCTGGTATGCCTTGGCCTTGCCTTTGTCGTTCTGGTTGCTTCGCATCGCTGCAACAAGCTTGGCTATGGAGGGCACGGTCGATGGTACTGCGGACGGTACCATCGGCGCCACGCTTCCCGCTGTCGGCCCAGCCGCAGATCCGGCCGCCATGGCGGCGACATAGCGGTATCGGAGCCGCCGGACACCCCCACCTCCCCGACACGAAGCTCACCCGACGGTCACAACCCGCCCAAAGTCGATCAGTACGCCTCAACGAGCGGGGCCAGGAGCACCCCTTCAAGGGCTCGGAACACCTCCACGTACGCGGGGGAGCGGGATGCGGGACACCGTCGACACGCTCAACGCCCCAGGACCACCCCCGCGTGCGCGGGGAGCAGACCACGCCGTGGGGCGTGGCCAGCACGGGGAGGGGATCACCCCCGCGTGCGCGGGGAGCAGTTTCCGGCGGGCACGCGGGTGGTGCCGCCCGTGGGATCACCCCCGCGTGCGCGGGGAGCAGTGATGGCGGTGATCGCCGCTGAGGGGTGAGGGGGGATCACCCCCGCGTGCGCGGGGAGCAGGCGTTGGCGGTGCCGGGCGACGACGCGTCCGAGGGATCACCCCCGCGTGCGCGGGGAGCAGACCCCTGCTGCCGTGAGGATCAAGCGCCATTTGGGATCACCCCCGCGTGCGCGGGGAGCAGCTCTATCTGACGATCCTGGAGAATCGGAGCCAGGGATCACCCCCGCGTGCGCGGGGAGCAGACTTCCTGAGCTGGGGCGCTAAAGATCAACTACTACTTTTTTCTTCACTTTGCTCGGAGGTCCTCGACGCTCCGCTGCTCCCATCCGGGGCCCTCCGTCCAAACCTCCGACGCTTGGACGCCTTGCTCCATCCCTGGCCCACTGCCGGGTTGTACGACTTCCGTTCCGTGGGTCGGCGCATCAGCGTGATCCCGTCGAAGTCCACCGGCTCCCAGTGATGGTCGTGTACCTCGAAGGCGAGCCGTTGCTCGCCTGGCCGCTGGTAGACGAGCAGTGCCCGGCCTGGTCCGGCCATCTCGACGACCTTGGCCCAGAGCCGTTGCCGGATCCGACTGTTCACATTCCCCACGTACACCCCGGCGGAGATCTCCAGCAGCCACTGCGTCAGGTGTCCCCGCAGCCCTTCCGGGCAGGCGGTCAGGATGATGACGGTCATCAGAAGTCCACGTCCCCGCTGTAGTTCCGGCCACTGGCCAGCTCGTAGCCCCCCTCGCCCCACAGGCGTACGGCATCGCTGCCGGCTTCCTCGTCGAGCTGTTCCTCGTCGATCGGCCCGGCGAGCCCGTCGGTGAGCAGAAGACTCCGGATGTCGCGGACGCACCGGTCGAGAAGCGCGCCGTCGTGGACCCGGTCGCGGACAGCCCGGCGGGTGTCCGAGCCGACGTCGGTCGATTCGCCGGCCGCGATGTCGAACGCGACCGGGATGGTGATCTCGGCCTTGTAGAGGTCTGCGATGTCGTACACGAAGGACCGCTCGTGGCCCGTGTGGACGAATCCCAGCCCGGGTGACGCGCCGATGGCGACGATGACCGCGTGGACAACCCCGTACAGGCAGGCGTGGGCGGCCGACAGCGCCTGGTTGACGGAATCGCTGACGCTGAAGTCGTCCGGGTCGTACTCCCGGTTGTTCCACGACACGCCGGTGCGAAGGGCGTGTTCGCGGTAGCAGCGGCGCACCCTCGCCCCTTCCTTGCCACGCAACTGCTGCATGGTCAGGGCCCCGGTGTCCTCCCCGGGAAAGCGCATGCGATACATGGCGCGCGCCACCTGGAGCCGACGGTCGCGGTGCGAGACAGCGGCGGCCTGGGCGACGAGAAGCCGACTCGACCGGGCGAGGGTGCGCCCATGCGCGTAGTACCGGACGCCGTGCTCACCGACCCAGACCGCTGTGGCGCCGTTGTCCGCGAGCAGCATCATCGCCTGCTGCGTGACGCTGGTGCCGGGACCGAGCATGAGTACGCCGAGCGTGGCCGCCGGAATGTGCACGACGCCCTTCTCGTCGGTGGCCGTGATCGCGTTGCTGTCCCGGTGGATGACGCACCGTTCGAGGTAGACGAAGCTCAGTCGATCCTGCGCGCGGTTGAGGTCCATCAGCTCGGCCGGCGGCACGCCGGGGATCTTCACTGGTTGGCCTGCGCCGGGGCGAGGGTCAACAACCCACAGCCGTACGCCTTGGCATGCCCGATTCCGCCGGTCAAAGCCCGCCGGAAGGTGTCCGCATCGGTGATCCGGAGCAGGCCGTCGAACGTCGCCGTGGTGAGGGTGACGGTGCCCATGCCCCGCTTGAAGGACTGCGTCTGGCGACGGTGCAGCCGCAGGTTGGGGTGCCCGTCGCGCTGGCTCGCCAAGGCGAACCCGTGCCGGGCAGCCCGGCTGGCCAGCCAGTCGATCTGTTCCTGCTCCCGGAGGTAGCCGAAGCGCTGCGTCTCCTTGTCGTCGGCGGTCTTGCGTCCGTTGTGCGTCGGGTTCGCGGCGAGCCGGAAAGCCCATTCCTGGCCCACGCCCAGTGAGCTGAGCAATCCGTCGTACTCGCGGGTCACCCAGGTCTCGGTGGTGGGCCAGCCGGCCTGCTCGACCAGGTGGGTGAGATCGGGCCGGCCGGGACTGGCGATGTAGAGCTGGACGGTCGCGGTCCCTTGGGTGTCGAGCCGCCACAGGGTACGGGCGTCGGCGCGCTCGTAGTCTTCCACTGCGGCGAAGGCGCTTCGGACCGCCGCGTGCATGGCGTGTGGCGAGGAGAGCAGCCTGCGCGCGTTGCGGCGAGCCGGGTTGATCTGGAATCGGGTCAGGAACATGCTCAGCCTCCCAGCAGGCTCAGCGGGTCGTGCTCGGCAACCCCGGCCCGCTCCGCGAGGTCGTTGTCGATATCGGTGTGCCGGCGCAGCACCGACCGCCAGGTGTGCTCCCGGTGTGCCGGGTCGAAGCTGATCGGCTCGTCGGGCACCGTTTCGGTGACGGGCTCGCCCGGACGGGCGTCCCGAATGATCTCCAGCCGGACCGTCCGGGCCGCCCGGCGGCGGTACCACTCGGCCGCGAGCCACGGCCACTCGGTCAGTGCGTCGTCGAGGGTCATGTCGTGTACGCCGAGGCTGATCGGACCGACCGGCGGGCACGACCGCCGCCCGAGGTAGAGCGGGAACTGTGGCCGGTCCAGCGCCTCGGCCAGCCCGTCCAGCAACTCCTCTTCGCCGCCGACCGCGACGAGGAAGGCTGCGTCGGACAGGTAGAAACGGTATGTCAGCGGCGCGCTGTGGCGACCGTCGAAGCTTCGAGCGGTCTGGAAGTCCCGCAGGATCTGGCCGGGCTGGTCCAGCCGTACCCCGAATTCCAGGCCGAGCAGGTCGGTGAGCGGTTCGGTGCGTCGGGCACCCCGGGCGGCGGCGAGCAGGCCGATCACTCCGCTCTTGGTGGGGGCGATCTCGGTGCCCCGCCGCGCGAAGCGGCTGGACGAACCCCAGGATTGCAGCGGGCCGGCCAGCCTCAGCAGCAGGACGCTCATGCCGGCTGTCCGAGTGCGACGGCGACCTGCTCTCCCACTCCGGTGACCAGTTCGGTGAAGCTGACCGCCTTGCCGAGGTCGGCCAGCACGGCGGTCTTCTCCCCGACCTGGGTGACCCAGCTACCGATGGGCCGTTCCCCGTAGGCGTTCTCGACCGCCACGGTGTGCCGTGCCAGCGCGGCTGCGGCCAGCTCGACCCGCCCGGCGGCGTGCGTCTCGACGATCGGCGTCTCGAAAGCTCCGACCAGGTTGATCGGCTGGGTGTCGCGCAGCCGCACCAGTACGGCGTCGGGCAGCGTCCGGTGGGCGAAGGTGTTCTGCTTGCCCGTCGGCATGCTGCGGACGAACGCGGTCAGGAAGGCCTCGACGGCTGCCCGGGTCGCGCCCGCGTCACCGAGGGTCCGGTGCAGCGCGTCGACGTCGACCGTCGCATACCGGTACAGCGTGGACGAGTTGAACTCGATGGTGCCGATCATGCCGGCGCCGGTCTCGGCGGCGTCGGCCTTGCGGTCGTCGACCGCGGTGAAGTAGTCGAACTCGTTGTCGACGGCGTGCACGCTGATGGCGTGGGACACCTGGCAGGCGGCGTCGACGTTGATGTCCGCCATGTCGGCCACCATCCGGCCGAACATCGCGATGTCGACCGAGTGCTCCGTGTTGACCAGTTCCCTGAACCGGGCCTTGTCCAGGGCGCTGCCGCCATGCGACGCGTCCAGCGCGGCGGCGGCGAGATTGTCCAGTTGCCGGTGGCTCAGGAACAGCAGGTAGCCGGACTCGACGTCCTTCAGCTCGCCCTTCTTCTTGTCGACCTTCGCCAGGCCACCGGCGACGAAGACCTCGGCGGCGAGGGCGGACGCCGCCTCGTCGGTCAGACTCGGGTCGAGGGCCCTGATCCGGGCGGCGAGCGACTCGCCCACCCGCTTGGTCCGTTCGCCGAGCTGGGACCGGTCGAGCAGGCCGGCGAAGGCGAGCCGGATCGCCCGCTTCCAGGCCTGGCTGGAGACCCGCGCGCGGCGTACGCCGCCGTAGACGGCGGTTTTCGGCGAGCCGGTGTCGTCGCGGTTCAGGTTGCTCGGGGGCACGGTCTGCAAGGCGTAGACGTCGATGATGGTGCGGCTCATGAAGGGTCCTCCTCTGAATGGGTGGTGGCGTCGGGGCTGGGTCGGCTGCGGAAGAACTCCCGGCCCCAGATGGCCTGGACCTTCGCGGGCCCATCCGGCGAGCGCAGGGTCCGCAGGTCGTCGGCGAGCAGGCCGTAGTCGAGTGCGATCTGGTGCTCACGCAGCATCGTGACCAGGCTGCGTAGGTGGTGGAGGCTCTCGTGGTAGCTGCTGGCGGTGCCGAGGGCGGCAAAGCGCCGCCGCACTCCCTCCGGCCCGGCGGTCTTACGGACGAGGTCGGCCAGGGCCTGACCCAACCCGCGTCCGTCCAGGTGCATCCGCTCCCGGCGCGACTGCTGGTGCAGCGCGTACAGGGTCACCGCGTCATGCGCGGCGTACTCGGTGTCCGCCGCTTCGGCGTCGTTCTCCGGCCGGCGGCCCAGCAGGTCCTCGGGCACCTGGAGGTACCGCTCCAGGGTGAAGTCGAAGCCCGGGGCCCGGCCGATGCCGCGCCGGAGCCTGGCCAGCGCGCTGATCGCCTCGGGTTGGGGCACGGTGGCCAGCACCCGCGCCTGTAGGGTGCCGATCGTCCGGGCGACGTGGTCGCCGAGCTTGCTGCGACGGCGCACCCACGGCCTGCGACCTGTGCCGGGCGGCTCGTCGCCGTCGAGCCGAGCCGGTGGCTCGGTGTCGAGCATGGTCATACTGCGGTCTCCTGCCTCTGGTGTGGTGACCTGGTCCCCGGCTCCCGCTCGACGGCCATCGGTAGCGCCTTGGCCAGGCCCGACCGGAACCAGGCGTCAGCCTGCGAACTGGAGTAGTGCACCTCCCGGCCGGCGCGATCGGTGCCGGCCCGGCCGACCCAGGCCGCTGGCCCGGCCGCGTCGACCAGCTCTCCTCCGAGCCGGAGGATCGTCCTGCGGACCAGCCGCTGCCACGCCACGCGCTCGCCAGCCGGGTCGCTTTCGGAATCGAGCCCGGCCAGCCAGTCGCGAAAGGCGCGGTCCAGCAGGGCGTACGCGCGTTCGGCCGCCCGGTCGGCCTCGCCGACGTCGGTGGCCCGGTTGCCGGCGGCGCGGGCCAGGTTGTCGGCGAGCCGGCGCAGCACCTTCACTGCGGCCTCGGCATCGGCGGTGGCGTCGACGGCGACCGCGCGCAGCGGGGAGTCCCCGACCAGCAGCAGCACGTTCATGGTGAGCGCGTCGCTGAACACCTCGTCCACGACCGCCTGTTGGGTGCCGTAGGTGACGCTGATGGCGCGCGTCCGGGTCTGGAAGTCCGGCCCGACGACACCGGCGACGGTCAGCCGGGCCAGCCACTGCACCACCATCGGGGAGAGCCGCTGCGGCGCCTCGGCGCCGGACGGCGGTGGTGCCGGCAGCAGGGTTTGCAGCCCGCGCCACAGTGCCCGGCTGTGGTCGTGCGGCCGGGGCAGGTAGATCGGGCTGCGTTTCTGCTTCTGCTCGCGCGGGGCGCTGCGTCCCCAGACGCTCATCGGCTCAAGCAGGTGCCGATCCTGCCACTCGATCTGATCGCCGTTGGAGATCATGGCACCGGTGACACCGCCCGCATCGCCGAATAGCCGGATCCGGCGGGACTGCCAGGTGTAGAGGCTCAGCAGGCCGTACGGGCCACGGGTGGAGTCGGCCTCCTCGGCAGCGATCTGCGGCTCGCGCTCCCAGACCGGCAGGTCCCGTTCGTCGGCCACCTGCCAGCCGGGTGCGATCGGCACCAGGTTGAGCAGCAGTGTCTCCAGCAGAGTCGCGCCTTCGGTGTGGACGCCGCCCAAGGCTCCGAGCGACGCGACGCCGATGGGATAGCCCTTGCCGCCCTTGACCCGTGGATCGCCGACCGCCCCGGTCTTGATGCCGGAGGGGTCGTACGCCTGGCAGTGCACCAGCCAGCGGGCCGCTTCGGCGGGGGTGATCGAGTCCATGCCCGGTCCGGCGCGGGTCGTCAGGAATGGCATGCCGTTCGGCACGTCGGCGATGAGCCGTTCCAGCCCGTAGGTGTTGTTCTTCGCCGCCCGCAGGTCGGCGACCTGGTAGAACGGGTGCTCCGGGTGGAACAGGTCGAAACGGTCGCGAAAGGCGTCGAGATAGTCGGTCATGTCGTTAATCGGCAGCTGCCGGTCCCGCCACAGCGCCCGCCAAGCCGCCTCACCGGGTGGACCACCGGTGGTGCGGTGGAGGATCGCCAGCGCGAGCCGCAGGATCGCGAAGGTCTGGGTCGGCAGTTCACAGGCGATCATGCGTACCTCGCCGGCCTGCTCGAAGAGGCCGTGCAACGACACGTCGCGGCGCTGACCCGTGGCGTCCAACACCGGAATCCACGGCTCGTCGACCAACGAGAAGCCCGGCTTTTGGTCGATGTTTGTCAAACTCGCTCCCCACCAGTTTGAAGACGGACGACATGGAGACCCCCGTGCAGGTCGTAGTGAAGATCGAAGGGGCCCACGCGGGCATGGCCGTCACCGTCGATCTCAAGGACGAGTTCCCCGGCGAGCCAAGGATTGTCCTGCCAGGCGCTCAGATCGATCCGACTCTCCAGCTCAGCGATGATCTCGTCGATGACGTCGGCCGCGGTCATGGCTCGTGGCAGTGGCAGGCTGCAGCCGGCGACGAGGCGACTCAGCCGCCAGCCGGGCGTGGACGCGGTGGGGACGACTACCCCACCGCCGTCGATCCATGGGGGGACCACTAGCCCGTCGGGCGTGCGTACCAACAACAGAACCTCGAGAGACTCGCCGTCGGTGTCGCGGACGTGACCCTTCGCCGCGCGGTCATCGGCATTGCCGACGCCACCGGAGAGCCAGCCGATCAGTGGCACTCCGGCCTCGGCGACGCTGGCGAGGCGGAAGCCGTCGGCCTTGAGCTCCTTGGCGGTGATCTCGTCGCGCTGCTTCGCCTCCGCCTCGGTCATCACCGGCTGCCACGACAGCGGGCCGAGCGCCGCGTCGCCGTAGGCTGCCTGGGTGAGCGTGGCGATGTCCGCCGGCAGCCGCAGTGGCCTGCCGTCGAGGTGTGGCAACAACACTGCGGCGCTGCGGAGCAGCGTGGCCGGCTGGTAGACGCGGCGTGATCCGGCGACCGGTTGTGGTGGCTCGGTGGTCCAGTCGGCGCCGGTGATCCAGCACGTGGGCGCGGCGAGCCGGGCAGGGCGGTCGCCGCGCGGGTGACGGTGCAGCCGGCCGATGCGTTGCAGCACCAGGTCGACCGGGGCAAGGTCGGTGACGAGCAGGTCGAAGTCGATATCGAGGGACTGCTCGGCGACCTGGCTGGCCACGACGACGTGCCGGGGCGGGCGGCTGGCGACGCCCGGTGGGCCGAAGGTCTCGCGCAGCCAGCGGTCCTTTGTCGCACGGTCGATGGCCATGAACCGGGAGTGCGCCACAGTCACGGGGGTGTCCGGTCCGAGGGCCGCACGCAGCGCGGCTGCGGTCTCCTGGACCCGGGCCACCGTGTTGCGGACCACGAGGGCGCAGCCGCCGCCGGTCAGCTGGTCACGCAGCATCTCCACCAGCACCGGTACGTCGTCGGCCAGGCGCCGCACCTGGACCTGGCTGCCTCGCCCGGAGTCGGCACAACTCGTTGCGGTGACGCCGCGCTCGGGCGTGGAGACCGAGACCAGGGGGTAACGCAGGTCGGCACGGAGCGCGGCGTACGGATCAACGCGCGGCTTGCCCCGGTCGCGCCAGGTGAGCGGGGGCAGCGGCCCGAGCCGACCCGTGTCGTACGCCTTCATGAGTTCGGCCCGCCGGTGGGCCGGCAGGGTCGCCGACAGCACGATGACCGGCACACCGTACGCGCCGAGCCATTCCAGCGCCCGGTCGAGGAACCGCCCCATGTAGACGTCGTAGGCGTGTGCCTCGTCGATGACGACGATCTTGCCGGCCAGGCCGAGGTGGCGCAGCACCAGGTGCTTGCTGCGCAGTGCCGCGAACAGCAGTTGGTCGATGGTTCCCACGACGAAGCTGGACAGCAGGGTCCGTTTGGGGCCGGCGAGCCAGACGTGCACACCGATGTCGGCGCCGCCGGCGTCCTCGGCGATACCGCTCGGCATCGACCTCGTGCGTAGCCGGTCGTACTCGGGGTTGAGTGCCGCCTTGCCGTGGGCCAGCCGCACGTCGTGGTCGCCCCGGCCGACCTGCATGTCGGGCAGCCGGCGCAGCCAGGACAGCATCCGCCCGAACATGGCGTCGCTGGTGGCTCGGGTCGGAAGTGCCAGGTAGCAGCCGGACGCCCCGGTCCGCCGGGCGAGGATCTCCACCGCCGCCAGGGCCGCCTCGGTCTTGCCCTCGCCCATCGTCGCCTCGACGATCATCATGCCGGGCGCGGGCATGGTCGCGGCCAGCTCGGCGACTGTTCGCTGCACCGGGCGGGGCGCTGCGGTGGCGGGTAGCGCGAACCGCGCCGCGAACAGCTCGTCCACGCTCGACGGCGGCGCCGCAGGCTGCCAGGGGACGGGCAGGTCCAGCAGTTCCCAGCCGGATCGCAGCCGGCCCTCGTCGGTGCTGTCCAGCACGTACGGGAAGAAGTCCTCGTTGCTGGCGATCCAGTCTGCGACGATGACGAGGCCGGTCAGGGCGGCCTGTACGGGCTGCGACAGCGCGACGCCGCTCCACTCGCTGAGCCGTTCCCCCGCACCGGACCGCTCCGCCATCCAGGTCAGCAGTTCCTGCTGCATCTGCTGCCAGGCCGGATCGCCGAGCAGATGCGGACGCACCTGCACATCGCGGAGGCCCTCGTCGGTCGGCGGCACTCCGTGGTGGCCGCCGACGATGACGGCGTACGGATGTGGGTCGGTCCAGCCCTGCTGGTCCAGCCAGTCCGCCAGCACGATGTGGCCCGCCGTGGCGTGCGGGGCGTATTTGCGGTCGGCGCGGATCAGGTCCCGGTGGTATCCGAGCCCGTGGTCGCGCATCCGGTCCGCCAACGCGTACGCCTGGCAGGCGAAGGCGGGAGTGGCCTTACCGATGTCGTGTATGCCGGCGATCCAGACGGCCAGGGTGCGGGCGTCCGCACCGCCCCCGGGCAGTTCGTCGGCAATGCGTCGACGAACCGCGTGGCCCAGCCAGTGGTCCCACAGTTCGCCGGCCACGTCGGCGGTGTCGGCCAGGTGCCGCCAGAGCGGCAGCCAGCCCACCGGGGAGGTCCCCCTCCGATCGGTCTTGCCCCAGACGGAGCGTGCCGCGTCGCCCAGCCGGGGGCCGCTGGCGACGGCACGGACGCTCACCGGCCCGCCAGCGGCAGTAGCGGACTCGGCGTGCCGCTGTGCGACAGGTAGAGCACGTCCCGGGCACGGGTCAGTGCGACGAAGAGGAGACACCGTTCGCGTTGCAGGTCCTGCCGGTGGGCGTGCGGGTCCTCGGCGGCGGAGGTGAGCGCGTTCGGCGCCGGAAGCACGCCCGCGTCGAGCCCGACGACCGCGAGGCACTGGAACTCCAGCCCTTTCATGCGGTGCATGGTCGCCACGTGCACTCCGACGATGCCTTTCTTGTCGTCGGCGACGTCGATGTGGGCCTCGCCCAGAACTCTGCTGATCGCTTTGACGAGCTGGCCGGTGCGGACGGCCACGCCGATGGCGTGCGGCTCCACTCCCTGTTCCAGCCAGGTCCCGACTCGTTCGATCAGCGCCTCCCACTCGCCGTCGCGACTGTCGGCCACCGCGATCTCGGGCGCGCCGCCCCGGGTGATCGAGCGGTAGCCACGCAACGTGTCGTCCCGCCCGTCCAACCCGACGGCGGCGTCGCCGTTGAGGACCCTGGTCGACAGTTCCAGGATCTCGTGGGTGGTCCGGTAGTTGATGGCCAGCCGCCGCGTCCGGCCGCGCACCTCGATGCCGAGCTGGGCGAGGGAGACGTGGCTGTCGTAGATGCGCTGGTACGGGTCGGCGAGCAGGAACATGTCGTTCGGCCCGGGCGCGACGAGTTCCCGCAGCAGACGCCACTGCGCCGGGTGCAGGTCCTGCCCTTCGTCGACGACGACGTGCCGGTATCGGGCCGGTGAGCCGCGCAGGATCGCCGCCGCGTCGTCGGCGAGCTGGGTGTGGGTGCGCAGGCGGCGCTTCGTCAGCTCCCGCACGAAGGCGTCGATCGCGGCCCACACCTGGGCGCGTTGAGCCGCGCGCAGCCCCGCTCCGCGGCCCTTTCGCGGCGCGTCGCGATAGGCCTCCAGAGTGGTCAACCCCTGCGCCAGCACCACCTGTTCCCACTCGTGCCGGAGGAAGGCGGGGCTGAAGGTGGTGACCTGACCGGCGCGGTTGACGAAGGTCGGGCCGGACTTCGCGGTGACCTGCCAGAGCTGGTCGAGGATCTCGCTCTCGGCGACCGACACCCTCCTGCCGGCTCGGGAGACGATGTCGTAGGCCAGCCGATCGACGCTGATCACGTCGATGCGTGCCCGTAGCGCCGGGTCGGTGGTGAGCCGGTGGAGCTGCCGGGTGAGGGCGTCGGCGAGCGCGCGGGTGAAGGTGGTCAGCAGGACCTTCTCGCCCTCCGGTAGCCGCTCGGCGAGGAACACCGCCCGGTGCAGGCCCGTCACCGTCTTTCCGGTCCCGGCGCTGCCGGTCACCAGCGCGGGGCCGCTGTAGGTCTCGCGGTAGGCGATGTCGCGTTGGGTCGGGTGCAGGAAGGTGCGCCACACGTCGAACGGGTGGGCGAGGATGGCGGCGAGTTCCACCGGCCCGGAAACGAAGGCGATCCGCTCGGGCGTACGCCGCGCTGCGGTCAGGAGGTCGTCGGTGTCCACGCCAGAGACGATCCGGTCGGCCTGTTCCGCCCAGACCTCTTCCACGGTCATCCCGCTGGCCAGGCCCAGCAGGATGTCGAGCTGCGTCTCCGGCAGCCGGCGGGCGAGGCTCTCCAACTGTTTGTCCGTGGCCATGACGCGTAGCAGCGGCACCAGGTCCACGTCGATGCCCAGACGCACGAAGTCGGCGGGTGTGACGTGGTCGAACAGGCCGATGCTCGGGGGGTTCACCGGCTTGGCGCGGGCGAACTCCTCGATGCCGTCCTGATCGCGCATCTCCAGCACGCCGAGGACCTGGTTGACCGTGAACCGGCGGCTCACCGCGAAGGAGATGGCGTCGTCGTGGGGCAGGACGTCGAGAAGCGCGTACTTCTCCTCGCCGAGAGCGAGCACCACGCCGCGATAGAACTTGTCGATCCGGATGGTGCGGATGTTCGGGTCTCGCGCTCCGGTCAGCTTCTCCAGGTGCAGGCCCGCATGCGTGTGCTCGGCGAACCTGCTGATGGCCGCGAGAACGGCATGCTGCACGCGGCGTTGCAGCCTGGCGAAGGCGGGCAGGAATCCCCGGCCGATGGCCAACTCAGCCATACCAATCCCCTGTTTGCCTGGCGCCTGGGCGTGAACCAGGGCGCGATAGTCAGATTTGTCGCGAACCAGACACAGTCGGCCGGCGCTCTTTGCCGCAACATGAACGGCGGAACAGGCGAAGCCGATCCCGCCGACGCACATTGAAGCACTCTGTGAACATGGTTTGCAAGCGTCTTCTCGTGTTCGATATTCACCGACCAGCCACAATCGGGCGGGCGACTATCGACGGAGGCGGCCCGACCAGGGGCTATGCTGGGCCTCGTGGTGCCCGGCACGAGCCTCAGAGACCGGTTCACGCTGGGCCGGAACCCCTTGGCGCACAAGGGAATGGGCGAGGTCTGGCCGGCCCGGGACACGCTGCTCGACCGCCCCGTCATCGTGAAGTTCGTCAGCGCCGCCAGCCTCGACCTGGGGGCGGTACGCCGGTTCCGGCGTGAGGCGCTGCTGACCGCGCGCCTCGATCACCCTGGCGTGCCCGCCGTCTACGACCTCGGCGAGCGCGACGGCCGGCCGTACGTCGTCTTGCAGAAGATCGACGGGATCACGCTCACGGACCTGGTCGCCGAGCAGGGCCCGCTCCCGTTCGGGTGGGTCGCCGCCATCGGCGCGCAGATCAGCAGCATCCTGCTCGCCGCTCGGCGGATCGGCCTGGTACACCGCGACCTCAAGCCGAGCAACGTCATGCTGGACACCAGCGGCGCGGTGAAGGTGCTGGACTTCGGCTTGGCGGCGATACACGGCGACGACCGATACTCGCGGATCACCCAGAGTGGACAAAGCCTCGGCACGGTGGGTTACATGGCACCCGAGCAGATCCTCGGGGAGCCCACCGACCACCGCACCGACCTGTACGGCCTGGGCGCCACGCTCTTCGACCTGCTCACCGGCTGCCCGCCGTTCGACGGCGTGACCACCCTGACGACGGTGCGGCACCAGTTGGACGACCCTCCACCACGCCCCGCCCGGCTGCGGCCGGACACCCCCGCCGAGCTCGACGACCTGGTGCACACGCTGTTGGCAGTCGATCCACGGGACCGGCCGGCCTCCGCCGCCGATGTCTATCCGGTGCTGGCACCGCTTTCCCTGGACCGGCCGCCGATTCCCGGAGTATTCACCGACGCCGCCGAAGCGGTGCAGAACTATGCCGCCATCGTGGGACGAGTCCCGCAGCAGACTCGCCCCACGACGACGACCATTCCCGGCCAGCCCGAAGCCGACGTGAAGCTGACCGCCACGGAGGCGGACCGGCTACACGCCGCGGGTGAGTTCCGGGCCGCCGTGCGGCTGTGGCGACGGCTCGCCGACCAGCGCGCCGAGCAGCACGGCGACGACGATCCCGTCGCCTTCGATCTGCGGCTGCGGGCCGCTCGGGCGCACGTGGCGCTCGGCGAGCACAGCCGGGCGTTGCGCCAGCTCCAGGCGCTGCTGGACAGCCGGGTCCGGGCCGCCGGCCCGGAGCATCCCGAGGTGCTGGGCCTTCGGCAGGAGATCGCGCGGCTCACCGGGCGGCCGTTGCCCTCCTCTCCACACTCGCGTTCCACACCCGGCGCGGATCACTGAACGCCCGGGGCAGCAACACCGCCTTCTGCTCGGGAAAGCGACCAGCCGGGTAGCGGTAGACCCGCGCACAGTTCTGCCCGCGCGTCTCGGTCGCCAGGGCACGCCCCGCCAGCCGCGAGTACATCGCGCTGTGTTTCAACCAGGCCGCCTCCTCACCGTGCCGGTCGAAGCCACGCCCGGTCGCCGCGTGCCCGAACACGTCGTGAACGGCCCGGAACATGTCGTTCTCCTCGTCGCTGAGCCAGGGATGCGGGTTGCCGGTGGCCGCCGTGGCCCACACCTTCAACCGGCGCCGCCGCACGTCGTCGACCATCGACACGGCGTCCGAGTAGGGGTCGGCGTCGACGACCCGCACCGTCACCCCCAGGCCGCCGAACTCGACCCGTCCCACCAGGAAGGCGTACTGCTGAACCGTCTCCCGGCAGAACGCGGCGTACGCGACACGGGCCCGCTCGTCCCGGACCGGGGCCGCCAGGTAGGCGTCCGCGATGGCGGCACCGACGACCGGGTCAAGGCGCACCCGTGCGTACGCCTGGGAGCCCATGCCGTCCGGGGCGCGGAAGCCATACCGCCGCGCACCTCGGCGGACGTAGTGGACCGGCGGAAAGCACGACGACAGGACGGTTGACGGCGGCGGTACGAACAAGGGTGTTCATGGTCCTCCTTCGGTTGTCGGTACGAGTTCGATGCTCGATCAGGGTTCGGTCAGCGGACTGCCGAGATCTCCCGTACGTCGTCGGGCTGCGGCTGCGCAGCAACGGCAGACGTGTTGTGCCCTTCGTGGCGCAGCAACTCACCGAGCATCCTGATCTCGGACACCCGACGATCCTGGTGGAACTTGGCGAACTTCCCGATGGTCGTGCTTCGGCCACGGCGTGGCATGGGCCCTCCAAAGGCGTCAATCCAGGGGATCACCGAGAAAGCTAAGCCCTGTGAACCTACTACACAAGATGTTCCGCTGTGCTAGCGTTCACGCGTGAGCAAAACGCGGAGCACGGCCGCCTCCAGCGAGGCCACCCTGACTGCCAGCGACATCGCTCGACTGGCCAACGTCGGCAGGGCGGCGGTCAGCAACTGGCGCCGCCGGTATGCCGACTTCCCGGCACCCGTGGGCGGCACCCCGGCCAGCCCGTCGTTCGACGCCGCAGAGGTGACGGACTGGCTGCGCCGACACGGCCGGCTGCATCAGGCGGGCACCGCTCAGTGGGCCTGGCGACACATCGAGAGCTACCAGCCCGCCACGCAGATCAGCGATGTGCTCGGCGTTGCCGGCGCACTCCTGCTCGTCCGCGCCAGCCAGGCCGACCCCAGCGGCGACAACCTGCCGCCCCCGGGGAAGCTCGTCGACCACCTCCACACCCTCGATCCCACCCTGGCGAAACTGATCGGTGACGTACTGCCGCAGAAGTGGACTCCGCAGCTCACCACGCTCCTGCACACGGTCGACCAGCTTGGCTCGGAGCAGGGCGCGGAGGATGCCTTCGAGCACCTGCACAACCGGTACGTGACCTCCGCCCACTCCCTGTCCGGCCTGGCCGGCACGCCGGACGCCGTCGCCGACGTGATGCTGACCCTCGCCGGCTCCGGGGCCCACGTCTTCGACTTCGCCAGCGGCACCGGGTCGATCCTGCGCATGGCCGCCGACCGTGCCCTGCGCGACGGCACCGCCATCCGGTGCTACGCGCAGGAGATCAACCCGCAGTACGCCATGATCACCCTGCTGCGGCTGTGGTTCGTGCACCTGCGCGCCCGACAGGCCAGGCACGATGCGGAGCCACCCGTCGTGCACATTGGAGACAGTCTGCTCGCCGACGGCATGCCCGATCTACGGGCCGAGGTCGTCATGGCCAACTTCCCCTTCGGCGTCCACGACTGGGGCCACGACCGCCTCGCCTACGACCCCCGCTGGGCCTACGGCCTACCCCCGCGCACCGAGCCCGAGCTGGCCTGGGTGCAGCACGCCCTGGCCCATCTCTCCCCCTCGGGCACCGCCGTGGTGCTGATGCCCCCGGCTGCCGCGTCGCGCCCGGCCGGCCGCCGGGTCCGCGCGGAACTGATCCGCCACGGTGCTCTGCGCGCGGTCGTCGCCCTCCCCGCCGGCATGATGCCGCCAGCCGGCATCGGCCTGCACATCTGGGTCCTGGCCCAGCCCGACCCGCACCGGCCGCACGCCGGAGAACTGCTCATGCTCGATGCCACGACCGCCTCGGCGGACCGACCGCCCAGCGAGATCGTCGGCTCCGCATGGGACTCCTACAAGTCCGACCGGTACGCGGAGCTGCCCGGCGTCCACCGCGCCCTGCCGGTCATCGACCTGCTCGATGACCAGGTCGACCTGACACCGCAGCGCCACCTTCCGCAGGGCAGCACACTGGCCACCAGCCCGGCGCAGGTCATCGCCGGCATCGCCGACTTCGGCAGGCTCCTCGACAGGCTGAAGCGCACGCTGCCCGCCGTGCAGGAAGCACCGGAAGCACCGCTCCGCGAAGCACCGCAGGCCGATGTCGCCGACCTGATCCGATCCGGCAGCATCACCGTGCAGCGGGCCATCTCCCGCAGCCGATCGACCGGCGCAACCGCCAGCACCGCCGTGCTGACCGTCACCGACATCCTGTCCGGAGGCCCCGCGACCGGCTCGGCGGCCCGCACGGCGACCGACGACTCCGGGCCACAGGTGCTCGCCGGCGACATCCTCATCCCCGTGATCGGCCACACCATCAGCGCCCGAGTCGCCACCCCGAACCAGGTCGGCGCCGATATCGGCCCAGGCATCCAGTTGCTACGCGTCGACACGACCCGCTTCGATCCGTGGTTCGTCGCCGGAGTCATCTCCCGCACGGACAACCTGCGCGTCGCCGGCCGCAGCTCCAGCACCACGAGCGGCATGCTGCGCATCGACGTACGGCGACTCACCATTCCGGTGCTGCCGCTGCACCAGCAGCAAGCGTACGGCCAGGCCTTCCGCCAGCTGGCCGAGTTCCGCAACGCCCTTGAGCAGGCGGCGACGACCGGTGCCGCCCTGGCCCGCGAGGTCAGCGACAGCCTCGTCGTAGGCGCCCTCGGCATCGCGTCGGCATCATCAGCTCGTCCCGCCTGAAACCGGCGGAGCCCATCGCGCCCATCGACGCCTCTCCCGGGCCTGCGCCCGGAACAGATCCCATCGGTTCGATGAATCGACCGTCGCACTCCTTGAACGGAAATGATCTTGAAAGGCAAAGTGAAGGAAAACGAAGAAGTTGATCTTTAGCACCGCAGGTCAAGAAGCCTGTTCCCCGCGCACGCGGGGGTGATCCCGAACATCGACGGGTTGGAAGCCGGGAACGCCTCTGTTCCCCGCGCACGCGGGGGTGATCCCGACGCGACCCCCCGCGATGAAGCCGGGTACGCCTGTTCCCCGCGCACGCGGGGGTGATCCCGAGGTCACGTTCCGGCCGGCGCTGCTCGCGGCCTGTTCCCCGCGCACGCGGGGGTGATCCGTTGCGGGCGTGCTCTCGGCAGGCGTGCTCGTCCTGTTCCCCGCGCACGCGGGGGTGATCCTCTGATCCCGCACCGTGAGCGCGATCGACTTGGCTGTTCCCCGCGCACGCGGGGGTGATCCGTTCGTCAACCGGGCCCCGGACGGATCGGAGATCTGTTCCCCGCGCACGCGGGGGTGATCCCCTGACCACGGGCACACGGAGCGGCGGGGGAGTCTGTTCCCCGCGCACGCGGGGGTGATCCCGTGTGGGCGTCCGCGTTGACCATCAGCATCCTCTGTTCCCCGCGCACGCGGGGGTGATCCCATGATTTTGTCCAGGTCGCTCACGTGAGTGCCCTGTTCCCCGCGCACGCGGGGGTGATCCCGTGAGCCGTCCTCGCGACTCGGCCCACGTAAGCTACTTCCCGCGCACGCGGGGTGTTCTACCGGCCGCACCACGGAGGCGACCTCTGCCCGCCGCTTCCCATGCACGCAGGGGTAGCCCATTACACATTAACTGCGCACCGCCCAGGCACTTCAAGGCCACGCCCGGCCCCAGCACTACTACGTCTCGGCGACGAAGACTCCGCGCCCAGGCCGACCGACGAGTACGCCTCGCTGCCGCAGAGTGGCTATCGCCCGCTGGATGGTCGAATGCGAGACGTTGTACTCGTCGGCCATGCTCCTGCCAGAGGGCAACTGCGACCCCGATGGGTACTCGCCGCTCTTGATCCTCCTCACGAGGTCGTCTAGCAACTCGTCCATTGTGGGCGGTATAGGCACTTCATGCCCCTTGCAGTCGGTTGGCCCTCCCAGTATCGATCCGCAATCTGAGGTAGGCAATGCACCTACTGAAGAAGGTGACAATGATGAAGTTGCTGATAGAGCCGTAGAAGCCGCACTTGATGTAGGTGACGTATGGCGCTAGCGTCGCTGACAGTGACGTGCTCCATGCGGTCGGTTGGCGCTCTCCGTGCGGTCGCTCGTCACCACAGCGCATTCCCCCGCTCGGGGTGGCCGGACTCCCCCGGCCCGGCCACCCCGGGCACCCCGGACACGCCCTGCCGCCGTACTCGCCGACTGAGGCTGCGGCGGCAGGGCCCACCCCGACCCCCGAGCGGAAGGCGGCCCCGAGTGCGACCACAGCTGCACCGTCCCCGGCCCGTCCCGAGAGCATCCGACCCGTACGAGGCTGCGGGCCACCACGAACCGGTCGACCGATGAGAGGCCCCAACAGCCGGTGGGTCGTGCACGTGCCGATCGTCGTGCCGGACCTGCTCCGCGCCCGGATCCTCGCCCGCACGGCGGCGCGGGTCCTGGCCCAGCTCACCCGGTGTGTCGACGTCGGGGAGGTGACCGTGTCGACAGAGGACGACCAGCGCGTACATCATCGGGTCTTCTGTGACCGGCGGTTGGCCGGCGGCGCGCGGTGCGGCCTGCCCAGCGACCACCTCGCGCCGTGCGCGACCCGGCGCAACCAGCGGGCCTACGAGCGGCGCGGCCGGTAGTCGGCGAGACCAGCGACGCCACCTTTCTCTCGTGGCGTTCTCGTGCCATCCGTCGATGCGGTTACAGAGCGTCAGCGGGCACCGTAGACGGACAGCGCCCGGTCGGTCGGGCAGCCGGGCGGGGGACTGGTCACCATGCCGGTGACCGTGGCCGGCGAGCCCGGTTGCAGGGGCTCGGCTCGCTGGCCCAGCAGTGCCCACACGCCGTCTGAGGTGTGCAGCAGCACCCAACCGTCGGTGCGTTCGATCGTGCCGGCGATGGTGCGGCGGCCTGGGACGAGATCACCGATCCGGTCGTCGGCGCCACCGGACGGGCTGGGCCGGATGGGTGCGGGCGGACGGGCGGCGTCCGGCGTCCGGCTCGCGGCACCGCCGACCGGCGGGTAGTCGGGCTGTCCGGCGGCGTCGGTCGACGGCATTGTGGCTGTGGCCTTGGCTGTGGGCGACGCCGAGGCCGCTGGCTGCGGCTCGTCGTCACCGCTGGCGCAGGCTGGCAGCAGTGCGACGGCGGCCAGCGTGGCGGCCGCGGCGAACGTCCGGATGCAGGTCATGACAGTTCCGACGGTACGGACGCGAGGGGGGTTCCGCCAGGCTGTGGGCCCGCCCGGTGCTGTCTCTTATAC
>NZ_JBHUVA010000089.1:0-24714 GCF_042670805.1 Micromonospora sp. NPDC057141
GTGGACTCCGCGTTCCCGAGGACGGCCCGGATCTGGTGCTCGGGTATCCGGCCGCCGGGATACCGCCACCTCGCCGACATGGAGTCGATCAGGCGGGCGTCAGTCCACGCTGGGCAGCGGCGGGCCCAGGACGTCGTCGGCGTCCACGATCGTGTACGCGTAACCCTGCTCGGCCAGGAACCGCTGCCGGTGGGCCGCGTACTCGGTGTCGATGGTGTCCCGGGAGACGACCGTGTAGAAGTGCGCCTGCCGCCCGTCGGCCTTCGGCCGCAGCACCCGGCCCAGCCGCTGCGCCTCCTCCTGCCGCGACCCGAACGTCCCCGACACCTGGATGGCGACCGCCGCCTCGGGCAGGTCGATGGAGAAGTTGCCGACCTTCGAGATCACCAGCGTCCGCACCTCGCCCGACCGGAACGCGTCGAACAGCCGCTCCCGCTCCTTGTTCGTGGTCGAACCCTGCACGATCGGCGCGCCCAGGTATTCGCCGAGCTGGTGCAGCTGGTCGATGTACCCGCCGATGACGAGCACCTGCTCGCCCGGGTGCCGGTCGACCAGGGCGCGCACCACCGGCAGCTTCGTGCGGGCGGTGGCCGCCATCCGGTAGCGCTCCTCCGACTCCGCCGTCGCGTAGGACATCCGCTCGGCGTCGGTGAGGGTCACCCGTACTTCGGTGCACTGCGCCGGGGCGATCCAGCCCTGCTGCTCGATGTCCTTCCACGGCGCGTCGTACCGCTTGGGGCCGATCAGGCTGAACACGTCGCCCTCCCGGCCGTCCTCGCGGACCAGCGTCGCCGTGAGGCCGAGCCGGCGGCGGGCCTGGAGGTCCGCGGTGAACCGGAAGATCGGCGCGGGCAGCAGGTGCACCTCGTCGTAGACGACCAGGCCCCAGTCGCGCGCGGAGAACAGGTCCAGGTGGGTGAACGCGCCGCCGCGCCGCGAGGTGAGCACCTGGTACGTGGCGATGGTGACCGGCCGGATCTCCTTGCGCTCGCCCGAGTACTCGCCGATCTCGTCCTCGGTCAGCGAGGTGCGGGCGATCAGCTCCCGCTTCCACTGCCGGCCGGCGACGGTGTTGGTGACCAGGATCAGCGTGGTGGCCTTCGCCTCGGCCATGGCCGCCGCCCCGACCAGCGTCTTGCCCGCGCCGCACGGCAGCACCACCACGCCGGACCCGCCGGCCCAGAACGCCTCCACGGCCTCCCGCTGGTACGACCGCAGCGTGAACGGTTTCCCGCCGTCCCTGCCGGCCTCGGCCAGCTCGATCGGGTGCGCCTCGCCGTCGACGTACCCGGCGAGGTCCTCAGCCGGCCAGCCGAGCTTGAGTAGCGCCTGCTTGAGCCGCCCCCGCTCCGAAGGGTGCACGGCGATCGTGTCGTCGTCGAGCTTCGCGCCGAGCATCCCGGCGAGCTTCTTGCTCTTGGCGACCTCGATCAGCACCACCCTGTCCAGGGCGCGCAGCACCAGGCCGTGCGCGGGGTCGTTGGCGAGCTGGAGCCGGCCGTACCGGTCCATCGTCTCGGCCACGTCGACCAGCAGCGCGTGTGGCACCGGGTAGCGGCTGTACTTCAGCAGCGCGTCCACCACGGCCTCGGCGTCGTGGCCGGCGGCGCGGGCGTTCCACAGGCCCAGCGGGGTCAGCCGGTACGTGTGCACGTGCTCCGGCGAGCGTTCCAGCTCGGCGAACGGGGCGATCGCCATCCGGCAGGACTGGGCGTCGGGGTGGTCGATCTCCAGCAGCAGCGTCTTGTCCGACTGCACGATCAGTGGTCCACCGCTCACGCCAGAGTCCTCTCTTCGGCCTGGTCAACGGCCGTGTCGGGACGGCTGCCCCGCCCCGGACCGACCAACCAGTGTTGCACGAAGCCCGAATGGGGCCGAAAATTCGGACACCAGGTGCAACCATTCCGGTACGTCCGGCGTCTAGGCAGTGGGACGACCGACCCGGGGAGGCCCCATGAGACAGGTTCGCTTCAGTGCCCGGGCCGTCGCCCTGGCCGTGGTCACGCTGGTCGGCGTCGGTGCGTGCACGCCCGAACGTCAGGCCGACCCGGGTGGCCGTGGAGGAGGGCTCGCCCAGGCCGGCTCGGCGGAGCAGGGAACGGGGGCGGGCGGTTCGTCCGGCTCCGACCAGCGGACCCGGCCGGAACCGAAACCCACCCGCACCAAACCGAAGCCGAAGCCGACGCCCACCCCGACCAAGGCGAAGCCGAAGCCCGCGCCGAAGCCGACGGCGGCCGGGTGCCCGCTGGGCGAGCACCAGCGCGAGGTGGAGACCTACCTTGCCCGGCTGGGCGGTTTCGGGCGGGTGACCGTGGACGGCCGCCAGTCCGCCGCCGACTGCGCGGCCATCAAGAAGTTCCAGCAGCGGTACGACATCCGCCCCGCCGCCGGTCGCGCCGGCCCCACCACGTACGACGTGGCGAAGCGGCTGGCCACCACCGACACCAAGCGCTGCAAGGCCGCCTCCTCCGGCACCACGTTCTGCATCGACCTGACCCGGCAGACCACGTGGGCGGTGCGCGGCGGCACGGTGGTGTGGGGGCCGACGGTGACCCGCACGGGGATGAAGGGTTACGCCACCCCCGCCGGCACCTTCACGATCAACTACCGCAACGTCAAGGAGTGGTCCGACCCGTACGAGGTGTGGCTGCCCTACTGGCAGCACTTCACCCAGGGCATGGGCTACCACCAGACCACCACCTACCTGCACGACAAGCCGATCGGCTCGCACGGCTGCGTCAACCTGCTGCCCGCCGACGCCCGCCGCGCCTGGGAGCTGGGCAAGGTCGGCAGCCGGGTGGTCCTCTTCGGCCGCCGGCCCGGCACGTGACCACCGACGACGAACCCGCGCCGGCCGGCGAGGTGTCGGCGGCGGCCCTGCTCGGGTACGCGACCGCCGCCGTGCTCCTCGTCGGCTGGTTCCTCTACGGCTGGCTGGTCCAGCGGCAGGGCTTCGTCGCGTCCGTCGGCGAGTCCGCCGGGGCCGGGTTCGCCCTGCTGCTGGCCGTCTCCGTGATCGGCACCGTGCGCCGCAGCCGCAGCCGCAGCCGCAGCCGCAGCCGCAGCCGCCGCCGCCGCCGCTGACGCTGACGCCACCCGCCAGGGACGCCCGACCCAGCCAACGGGCGGCTCAGGTGCCTTCCAGGACCGCCGCGGTGATCCGGTGCAGCGCGAAGGTGTGCAGCATCTCCGTGCGCTCGTCCTCGGCGCGCAGGTAACCCGCCCCGATCGACACCGGCCGGACCAGCCGGGACGCCGTCGCCCCGTGCGCGTCGACGTAACCCACCCAGACCAGCGCCTTGTCCCGCACCGCCTGCTGCAACACCGCCAGGGCGTCGGCGTGACCGTGCGCCGGGGCCGGGCCGATGCCGGCCGTGCTGCCGCGCACCACCGCCGGGGCCCGCCGGGCCGCCCGCGCCGCCGCCTCGCCCCGCCGGATCTGCTCCACCACCCCGAGCAGTCGGGGCAGGGCCAGCTTCGGCGACGCCAGCGGATCCACCGTACGGTTCACCGGTGCCCGCCCCGGGGCCCGCCGGGTCCTCGGCCGGGACAGCACCGCCGCCCCGGACGCGTCCTCCGGCACCGGGGCGTACCCGGCGTCGCGCAACGCCAGCAGCATCCGGTTCACCTGGTACGGGGTGGCCAGCACCGTCGGGGCCAACCGCCGGAACGCCAGCGCCTCCAGCCGCCGGTCGGCGAGCACCTCCGCCAGCAGCGGCTCGTCGTCGCTGCGCACGTACCCGCCGGCGGAGCCGACCCGCAGCCCGCCGTGCTTGCGCGCCACGTCGTCCACCAGGTACGTCAGCCCCTGCGGGACCGGGGTGCGGGACCGGCGGCGGAACAGGTCGTGCAGGTCGTCGGCCGAGTATCCGGCGTCCAGGGCCCGGCGCACGCTGGCCGTGGTGACCCGGTGCACGCTCGCCCCGCCCGCCGACTCGTGCTCGGCCACCACCTCCAGCTCGCCGGCGAGGGCCGGGTCGGGCGGGCCCGGCACGACCACGGTCAGGTCGGCCTGCACCAGGAAGTGGTCGACCGGCGCGGGCAGCAGCCCGTCGAGCGCCCGCACCGCCGTGGACGCGTCCTCGGTGTCGGCGCGCAGCCCGAGCGGGTCGTCGCCGCCCCGCTCGTCGGCCTCGGTCACGTCGGCCAGCAGCAGCCGCCCGTACGAGGTGAGCGCCCCGAGCCCGGTCACGCCCAGCCGGGCCGCCTCGACCAGCGCCTCCCGATGCGCGGCCTCCCGGCCCCGGCTGCGCCGGGGCGCCCGCCAGTCGAGCAGCTCCAGCACCTCCTCCGGGGTGGGCGCGACGGCCGGCTCCAGGTCGGCCAGCACCGCCAGCACGGCCCGCCGGGCGGCCGGCGCACCGGCCCGTTCCGCCTCCGGCGAGAGCGCGCCGATCGGCCGGTCCCGGTCGTCGCGCTGCCCGACGAGGCCCACCTGCCGGGTCATCAGCAGCCACGCCCGGGCAAGCTGCTCCCAGCGCCGGGCCAGCGACATGGCCCGCCACACCTCGTACCCGCCGGTGGGCAGGACCTGCTGGTCGGCACCGTACCGGGTGGTCGTCGCCCCGGGCAGCTCCAGCTCGCCGGCCAGCCCCGCCGCGTACGCCACCTCCAGCAGCAGGGCGGTCGTCGCCTCGTCCAGGGCGAGGGCCTTCGCCAGCCGGCGCAGGTCACGCACCCCGATCCCGCCGGAGCGCAGCACCGGGGCCGGCTCGGCGGAGAGTAGCTCCAGCAGCGCCTCGGTGTGCCGTACCACCTCCATGGTCTGCCCGGCCCCGGCCGAGTCGACGGCCTTCGCCTCGCGCGCGACGGCGGCCACCGGCGGCGGGCTGGTGCGCAGCGGCCCGAGCGGGCCGCTGTCGCGGCGCAGCAGCAGGCCGACCTCGCGGGGCAGCTCGACCGTGCCGGCGGAGACCGCCACCAGCAGCCGGCTGTCGACCAGCCAGCGCACCGGCGACCCGGTGGGCACGCCGCCGTTGGTCGGGTCCGGCGGGACGCTGTCCTCCACCCCGAGCGGCGGGGCCTGGAGCGCGCCCGGGGGCACGCTGCCCACCGGCGGGCCGGCGGCGAGCCGGTCGAGGATCGCCCGCGCCGACGGGGGCGCGGCCAGCAGCGTGCGGCGCAGCTTCGCCGGGTCCGCGCAGAGGGCCGCCGTGCGCGCGTCCAGCTCCGTCGCGGGCCGGCCCAGCCCCGCCGGGTACGGGGCGACCTCGTCGACGCCGTCGACCACGCGCAGGGCGTGCTCGGGCCCGTACAGCAGGAACAGCGCCCGCAGCTTGTTCACCGCGCCCCGGATGGTGGCCGGGGTGGGCGGGCGCGGCCCGGCGGTGGCCATGGCGAGGACGGCCTCGGTGGAGGTGGTGCCGTCGTCCGGGTCGCGGGTGAGCCGGGCGGCGTCGAGGATCTGGAGGGTGAACTGGTCCAGCCCGTCCAGGGCCCGGGCCACCGAGACCCGGGACTGGGCCCGGACCGCGAGCGCGGACACGTCGGCCGGCACGGGCACGACGAGGTCCGGCCGCAGCTGGAACAGGGCGGCCAGGGACTCGTCGGGCAGTGTCCGCAGGTGGTCGGCGAGTGAGGTCGTCATCGTCGTTCCACGCTAGCCCGGGTCGGGGTCTGCGCGCCCCTCGGACGTCCGGCTGGACCCGCCGGCCGGGTAGGTTCTCGGCATGCCCCCGCTCACCGTCGGGTTCGACCTCGACATGACCCTCGTCGACTCCCGCCCCGGCATCGCCGCGGCGTACCGGGCGCTGACGGCGCGCACCGGCGTGCCCGTGGACGCCGACGCGGCGGTATCCCGGCTCGGCCCGCCGCTGCGGGTGGAGATCGCCCGCTGGTTCCCGCCCGAGCAGGTCGAGTCGGCCGTCGAGGTGTACCGCGAGCTGTATCCGGCGTACGCGATCACCCCGACCCTGCCGATGCCCGGCGCGGTCGCGGCCATCGACGCCGTGCACGCCCACGGCGGCCGGGTCGTGGTCGTCACCTCGAAGCTGGGCCGGCTGGCCCGGCTGCACCTGGACCACCTCGGGCTGGCCGTCGACGAGCTGGCCGGCGACCTGTTCGCCGAGGAGAAGGCGACCGCGCTGCGCGCGCAAGGCGCGACCCTGTACGTCGGCGACCACACCGCCGACATGGTCGCCGCCGCGGCGGCCGGCGTCCCGGGCGTGGCGGTCGCCACCGGCCCCTGCTCGGCCGACGAGCTGCGCTCGGCCGGGGCCAGCCTGGTCCTGGCCGACCTCACCGGATTCCCGGCGGCGCTCGCCACCATGATCCGGCTAGCCTTGGAGCAGTAGACGTCTCAAGTGAAGCAGGGGTTCTCAGGTGCCGACGGGTCGAGTGAAGTGGTATGACGCGGCCAAGGGATACGGGTTCGTCACCAGCGACGAGGGTGGCGACGTGTTCCTGCCGAAGGGCGCGCTGCCGGCGGGTGTCACCGACCTCAAGGGTGGTCAGCGGGTCGACTTTTCCGTGGTGGACAGCCGCCGGGGCGCCCAGGCGATGGGGGTCAAGCTGCTGGAGGCCCCGCCGTCGGTGGTGGAGCTGCGCCGCCGGCCGGCAGAGGAGCTGCACGGTCTCGTGGAAGACATGATCAAGGTGCTGGAGGCGAAGGTCCAGCCGGACCTGCGGCGGGGGCGGTTCCCCGACAAGAAGACGGCGCAGAAGGTCGCTCAGCTGGTCCACGCGGTCGCGCGCGAGCTGGAGGTCTGAGGGCCGGTGGTCTGCGGGCCGGCGGTCTGCGGGCCGGCGGTCCGGGGCACGAGCCCGGCGTCGGCGGCCCGGCCCAGCAGCGCCTCCACGGCAGCGAACCCCGCGTCCCCCAGGTCCGCGGTGAACTCGTTGACGTAGAGGGCGATGTGCCGGTCCACCACGTCGGGCTCCATCTCCTGCGCGTAGGAGAGCACGTACGGCCTGCTGGCCTCCGGGTCGGCCCACGCCTGGCGTACCGACTCGCGGATCCAGCCGGCCGCCTCGACCGGGTCGACCGTGCCCCGGCGGGCCAGGATCGCGCCGAGCGGGATCGGCAGCCCTGTGTCGCCCTCCCACCACTCGCCGAGGTCGACCAGGGCGGTCAGCCCGTGCCGCTGGTAGGTGAACCGGGCCTCGTGGATCACCAGCCCGGCGTCGTACCGGCCGGCGGCCACCGCCGGCATGATCTCGTGGAACGGGACCACCTCGATGCGCGCCGGCGGCCGGCCGGCCGACCAGAGCCGGAACAGCAGGTACGCCGTGGTCCGGTCCCCGGGCACCGCCACCGTCGCCCCGCTCAGGTCGGCGCTGCCGGCCTGCGGGTCGCCGGCCTGCTCGGGGCGGGTCAGCACCAGCGGGCCGCAGCCCCGGCCGAGCGCGCCCCCGCAGGGCAGCAGGTGGTAGTCGTCCAGCAGCCACGGCAGCGCGGCGTAGCTCACCTTCACCAGGTCGAACGCGCCCCGCTCGGCGGCGGTGTTCGTGACGTCCACGTCCGCGTAGGTCACCTCGACCGGGGGCGCGCCGGGCACCCGGCCGTGGACCAGGGCGTCGAAGACGAACGTGTCGTTGGGGCAGGGCGAGATCGCCAAAGTGAGCGCCACGCCCCCACCGTATCCCCGTCTGCGCTGTTGACGGCCTCCCGGTGCCTCTTCCGCCGCCTAGGGAGCTGCCCGCATGAACGGGGCAAGCTCGCGGGCGCATGAACGGGGCAGCTCCCTAGGATCCCGAACACCAGCTGCCCACCGCCTGAGGAAGTTGTCCACAGGTTTGTCCACAGGTTTCAGCTGGGTGTTGAGGACAAGCCCGAAGCTGTCGACCATCGGTGGGTGACTGAGACATCGAGCCCCGCCGGCGATGGGCTGATCGAGGTCGGGGCGGTGCTCCGTGCGCTGCGGCGGCGGGCGGACCTCAGCCAGCGGGAGCTGGCGGTCAGGGCTGGCGTGCCGAAGAGCACCGTGGCCCGGATCGAGGCGGGGGACGCCGTCGACCCGCGACTCGGCACGGTGGAGCGGCTGGTGCGGGCAGCGGGCGGGCGGGTGGCGATCGGGCTGCCCGGCGATCTGCCCGGCGATCTGCCCGGCGACCAGACCGGCGACCAGACCGGCGGCGACCGGGTGCCGGAGGTGGTGCCGGTGCCCCGGGTGCCGCACGACGGGCTGCGGGACGAGGCGGGGCGGCGGTATCCGGCGCACCTGGACGCCTGGGAGGTGCACGACCCGAAGGACTGGCCGGGCGCGTGGTGGGCGGCGTGGTTCACGCTGCCGCCGGAGCGGTGGCCACGACGGGTGCCGGCGGCGACGTACGAGCTGAGCCGCGAGCGCCGGGACCGCCGCCGGTGGGGCGACCGGATCCGCCGCGAGGTGGCGGTGCGCCGTGTCACCGACGACGGGCTGCCCGACACGTCCTGGCGGTTCGTGGCCGAGCTGCCCGACGGCCGGCTGCTCGGGGAGCTGCGAGCCCACGAGCGCAACCCCCGGCTGCTGTACGGCGACCTGATCGACGCCGGCGAGCGGGAGATCGTGCTGGACGGCGTGCTGGTGGCCGGGCCGTGCCGGCTGCTGGGGATCGGGCGGCGGCTGGTGGAGGCGTTGACCGCCGAGATGGCGCGGGCCGGGATCCGGGTGGCGCACGCCGTGGCGGACTTCGGTGGCGTGGACCTGCTGCTCGGCTGCGGATACCGGATCGAGGGACGTGGGCACTACGCGATGCGCCTCGACCGCTCGCGGCTCAGCCCAGCACCGCCGCGGCCGCCGTGAGGGCGGCGAACGCCTCGCGCATCCGCCACGCGCCACGGTCCCGGGGACCGATCGGGTTGGAGACGGTGCGCAGCTCGGCGAAGGGCAGACCGGCCTGGGCGGCGGCGACGGCCACGCCGTACCCCTCCATGGCCTCGGCCACCGCGTCGGGGTGCCG
The DNA here is from genome assembly GCF_042670805.1 of Micromonospora sp. NPDC057141. NCBI lineage: Bacteria > Bacillati > Actinomycetota > Actinomycetes > Micromonosporales > Micromonosporaceae > Micromonospora > Micromonospora sp. NPDC057141. The sequence goes on from NZ_JBHUVA010000089.1 coordinate 8,881, forward strand.
GTCGGCGAGCGCGGCAGTGCCGGCGGCGGTGCCGGTGACCGTGCTGACGGTGAGCACCGCGCCGACCGTGGCCGCCGGCAGGGCCGCGCGCAGGGCGGCCAACAGGTCCGGGTCGGCGGGCACGGCGGTGCCGACGCCGAGCAGCTCGGGAGGCATGCCAAGTTCGTCCACCGGGATGAAGCCCGTCGGCGACTCGGCCCCGAGGTCCGCCGCGACGCTGCGGGTGGCCAGCACCGTCGCGCCGACGGCCGCCCGGCCGACGAAGCCGCCGGCGATGCCCGCGCTGACCACCGCCCGGTACGGGCGGCCGGCGGCCTCGGCGAGCGCCAGCAGCCGGGCGGTGGCCGCCCCGGCGACGGCCGGGCCGACCCCGACGGGCACCACGGTCACCTCGGCCCCGCGCGGCGGTGCGGGCAGGCCGGCGCGGACCGCCTCGGCCTCGGCCGGGACCGCCGTCACGACGAGCAGGCCGGTCACGCCCGGGGCTCCCGGCGGGTCTCCTCGTCGGCCGCGCCCCCGCCGCCGGCTCCGGCGACCGAGGAGGAGGGCCGGTAGATGTGGTAGCCGGGCGGGGCGGCCGGGGCGGGGGAGACCGGGGCGGGGGAGACCGGGGCGACGTCCATGGTCGGGTCGTGCGCGGCAGGGTCGTCGTGCGCCGGCCGGTCCCCGGCGTCCGGCTCCCCGTCCGGCTCCCCAGCCGGGTCCTCGGCCGGCTCGTCCGCCAGTTCCTCGTCGCCGAGTGGGCGGCCGACCAGCCGCTGGTCGCGCAGCCGGCCGGCGACGTACGCGCCCCGGGCGGCGGCGAGCATGCCCACGCCGGCTGCCACGGCGATGCCGAGCCGGCCGTCGAAGGGAACCAGGCCGAGCGCGCCGCCGGCCACGAAGGCGAGCATCAGCGCCGTCTCCGAGTGGGCGAACGAGCTGGCCCGCAGCCGCTCCGGGATGCGCTCCTGGATGGAGGCGTCGACCGAGAGCTTCGCCACGCCGCTGGCCAGCGCGGCGACCAGGCAGAGCAGGGCCACCATCGGCAGCGAGAACTGGATCGTGGCGAGGATGGCCGTGCCGGCCACGATGACCGTGCTGCTGGACTGGATCGCGGTGGGGCGGTGGATGCGCAGCCGGGTGCCGACCGCCGTGGCCAGGAAGCTGCCCACCGCCAGCGCCCCGCCCACCAGGCCGAGCGCCATCTCCGTGCGCAGGTCGCGCCCGAAGAACTCGGTGGTCAGGTCGCCCTTCTTCAGCGCGAACGCGAGGAAGAGCAGCAGGAAGCCGTAGACGGCGCGGAGCAGCGCCGCGCCGAGCAGGCTGGCGATGACGAGGCGGCCGGCCGGGCGCCCGCGCCCCAGCGGGCGGTCCCCGGCGGCCCGCCGGCCCAGGGACCGGAGCGGACGCGGGACCCGCTCGGGCGGCTCGGAGTCGGCCCGGGGCGGTAGCCGTAACGCGACCACCATGCCGACCAGGAAGATCACCGAGGCGACCCGGAGCGGCCACTGCGGCCCGAACCAGAACGCGGCCAGCCCGATCGGGGCGACGAGCGCGCCGGCCACCGTGCCGTAGACGCTGGCCCGCGCGCCGACCTGGGACAGGCCGAGCCCTTCGGGCAGCAGCCGGGGCACGGCCGCCGAGCGGGCCACCCCGTACGCCCGGGAGAGCGCGAGCACCCCGAACGCCGCCGGGTAGAGGCCGAAGCCGTGCATGTAGTCGGAGATCAGCCAGGCCAGGAAGGCCCGGCCGAGCATGGTGGCGGCGAGCGCGTACCGCCGGCCGTGCCGGAAGTGGTCCAGCAGCGGGCCGACCACCGGCGCGAGCATGGCGAACGGCACCATCGTGACCAGCAGGTAGAGCGCGACCTTGCTGCGTGCCTCGCCGAGGGGGACGTTGAAGAAGATCGTCCCGGCGAGGCCGATCGCGATCAGCGTGTCCCCCGCGCAGGAGAGGGCGTGCAGGTCGAACAGGCGCACCATGCCGACCTCGCCGCCCGCGCCCCGGGCCCGGGCCGAACCGGCGCGGCGGGTCATCCAGCGCCCGCCGCGCGCGGAGCCGCGCAGCAGGAGGCGGACGGCACGGATGCCGGTGCCGACGGTCCGCCCCAGCACGGACCGTTCGGAGCGGGAGAACAACGGCATGTGCACCATCCTCGCCCATGCACCCCACCCCCGCGCCAGCACCGCCGGAGAACGACCATGTGGGGAGTGCCTGTCGGTCTTCGTCACCCATGGGGAACAATGGTCGGGTGACCAGGCCCGCCTCCGCTCGTGCCGCCCGTCTCGACCAGGTCTGCGCCGTCGCCGTCGAGGTGGCCCGCGACGCGATCACCGAGGTGGAGCCGTCCGACGTCGGCGACCATCTCCAGGCCGTCGCCGAGGCGGACCGGGTCGTCACCCACTACTTCGAGTGCCGGCTGTCCGGCTACCAGGGCTGGCGGTGGGCGGTCACCGTGACCCGGGTGCCGCGCAGCCGCAAGGTCACCGTCTGCGAGACGGTCCTGCTGCCCGGCCCCGACGCGCTGCTCGCGCCGGGCTGGCTGCCCTGGCAGGAGCGGCTCAAGCCGGGCGACCTCGGCCCCGGCGACCTGCTGCCCACCCCGCCGGACGACGAGCGGCTCACCCCGGGTTACGTCCTGTCCGACGACCCGGCCGTCGAGGAGACCGCCTGGGAGCTGGGCCTCGGCCGGCCCCGGGTGCTGTCCAGGGAGGGGCGCGGCGAGGCCGCGCAGCGTTGGTACGACGGCGACCACGGCCCGTCCGCGCCGATCGCCACCGCCGCACCGGCCGCCGCCCGATGCGGCACGTGCGGCTTCTACCTGCCGCTGGCCGGCGCGCTGCGGCAGGCCTTCGGCGCGTGCGGCAACTTCTACGCCCCGGACGACGGTCGGGTGGTCAGCGCCGACCACGGCTGCGGCGCGCACTCGGAGACGCTGGTCGAGACGCCCGACAGCCCGGTCGACGAGCTGCCCACGGTCTACGACGACAGCGCCGTGGAGGCGATGTCGGTGAGCTGGGCCCCGGGCGCGGTGGAGGCGGCGGAGCCGGGCGAGCCGTACGGCCACCCGTGACCGGGCGGGGTCAGCGGCCGGCGTCGGCGGGCTGACCGGCCCGCGCGGCGGCGCGGCGGCGACGCCGGTTGGCGTCGTGGCGCATCATCACGGCGAGGCCGGGAAAGCCCCAGAGGAAACCGGCCAGGCACGTCCAGAGCCAGTTCTGCTGGCCGTGCTCGGTCAACCAGCCACGGAAGAAGATCAGCAGCACCAGGCCGGCGACCGCCCAGGCGACCAGCCCGGCGACCGCGAACGGCACCATGGGCGGGTCGAGCGGCTCGGGCCGCGGCGGTTGCTCCTGTCGCACGGGGGCAAGCGTACGCGATCGACCTTCCCAGTTGGCCGCGTGATCTGCGACGATGCGCGCACACCAGACGGATGATCACCTGCGAGGACCTGATGGCCATTGCGCCGCCGGACAACGGCACTCCACCCGATCCCGCTCACCCCCGCAACGCCTTCGACCGCTTCTTCGAGATCACCGCCAGGGGCTCGACGCCGGGCCGGGAGGTCCGGGGCGGCCTGGCGACGTTCTTCACGATGGCGTACATCGTGGTGCTCAACCCGCTGATCATCGGCAGTGCCGTCGACGGCGACGGCAAGAAGCTGGCGATTCCGGCGCTGGCCGCCGCGACGGCGCTGGTCGCCGGCCTGATGACCATCCTGATGGGGGTGGTCGGCCGGTTCCCGATGGCGCTGGCCGCCGGGCTGGGCGTGAACGCGCTGGTGGCGTACGAGATCGCCCCGCAGATGACCTGGGCCGACGCGATGGGCCTGGTGGTGATCGAGGGTGTGCTCATCGCGATCCTGGTGCTCACCGGCCTGCGTACGGCGGTGTTCCGCTCGGTGCCCACGCAGCTCAAGACAGCGATCGGCGTCGGCATCGGCCTCTTCCTGACGATCATCGGCCTGGTCGACGCCGGTTTCGTCCGGCGGGTGCCGGACGCGGCGAACACCACCGTTCCGGTGGGGCTGGGCATCGGCGGCAAGATCGTGAGCTGGCCGATGCTGGTCTTCGTGGTGGGCCTGCTGGTCACGATCGTGCTGGTGGTGCGCCGGGTACGCGGCGCGATCCTGATCGGCATCCTCGCCTCGACCGTGCTGGCGATCGTCGTGGAGGCCGTGGCGAACGTGGGCCCGTCCTTCGTCGACGGCAAGCCCAACCCCAAGGGCTGGTCGCTGAACGTGCCGGAGCTGCCGAAGACGGTCGTGGACGTGCCCGACCTGTCGCTGCTGGGCAACTTCAACGTGCTGGACTCGTGGACCCGGGTCGGCTGGCTGGTCCCGTTGATGTTCGTCTTCACGCTGCTGATCACGGACTTCTTCGACACGATGGGCACGATGGTCGCGATCGGCCAGGAGGGGGGCATGCTCGACGAGCGGGGCACCCCACCGCGGGCCAAGGAGATCCTGCTGGTCGACTCGATCGCCGCGGCGGCGGGTGGCGCGGCGAGCGTCTCCAGCAACACGTCGTACATCGAGAGCGCCGCCGGTGTCGCGGAGGGTGCGCGCACCGGCGTGGCCAACCTGGTCACGGGCGCGTTGTTCCTGCTGGCGATGTTCCTCGCGCCGCTGTCGTTGGTGGTGCCGTTCGAGGCGGCGTCGACGGCGCTGGTGGTGGTCGGGTTCCTGATGATGACCGCGGTGCGGACGATCGACTGGACCGACTACGAGATCGCGATCCCGGCGTTCCTCACGATCACCCTGATGCCGTTCACGTACTCGATCTCCAACGGCATCGGCGCGGGCGTCATCAGCTACGTGGTGGTGAAGCTGGCGAAGGGGAAGGCCCGGGAGGTCCACCCCCTGTTGTACGCGGTGGCGGTGCTGTTCGTCCTGTACTTCCTGCGCGGGCCGATCGAGTCCGTCGTACTCTGACGACCCACCGTGGCCCGGGGCTGGGGTGCCGGATCGGCTCCCCGGCCCCGGGGCGCAAACTCCCTGGTGACCATGGTCATATCGGCTGTCGTTAGCCAGGCTCATTAGTTAGGCTAACTATCGTGACGGAGCGGACGGTGACGGCGAAACGCGTGCCACCGGCGCAGCTGGCTCCCCAGTTGCGTGATGCGATCACCCGGCTCAACCGGCGGGTCCGACAGGCCCGGCCGGTCGGCGACCTGACGGTCACCCAGCTCTCCGCGCTCACCAGCCTCGTGCTGGCGGGCGCGCTGACGCCCCGGGAACTGGCCGACGTCGAACGGGTGCAACCGCCGACGATGACCAAGATCGTCGCGAAGTTGGAGGAACGCGGCCTCGTGGGCCGCACCCCCCACCCGACCGACGGTCGGCAGGTCATCCTCTCGGCGACCGAGGGCGGCCGGGCCGTGCTCGACCAGTTCGAGCGGGCCCGCAACGAGTGGCTGGCCCGCCGGCTGGCCGAGCTGCCCGAGGCCGACCGGGAGACCCTGCAACGGGCCGCCGAGATCCTCCAGCAGCTCGCCCGCGCCTGAGCTGCGCCCGCGCCCACCTGGGGCCGGGCGTCGCCGCCGAGGTCCGCGCCGTCCGCCGTCGATGAGGCGTACGACCGCGAGGAGGCGCATCCAGGGTGCAGGCGAAGCTGAGCACGATGTTCCAGTCACTGCAGGTCCGCAACTACCGGCTCTTCGCGTCCGGGCAGCTGATCAAACTGATCGGCGTCTGGATGATGTTCATCGCCCAGGACTGGCTCGTCCTCGAGCTCTCCGACGACTCCGCCACCGCGCTCGGCGTGGTCACCGCGCTCCAGTTCACCCCGGTGCTGCTGCTCACCCTGCTCTCCGGGCGGCTCGCCGACCGGTACGACAAGCGCCTGCTGCTCTTCGTCGCCAACGCGTTCTGGACGGTGCTGTCGTTCGGGATGAGCCTGCTGGTGCTCACCGGCCTCGTCCGGCTCTGGCACGTCTTCGTCTTCGCCGCCCTGCTCGGCGTCGCCAACGCGGTGGAGACCCCCGTCCGGCAGGCGTTCGTCTCGGAACTCGTCGGCACGTCGCTGCTGCCCAACGCGCTGTCGCTCAACGCGGCCGTGTTCAACTCGGCCCGCATCGTCGGCCCCGCCGTCGCCGGCCTGGCCATCGCCGCCGTCGACGTCGGCCCGGTCTTCCTGTTCACCGCGCTCAGCTCGCTGGGCCCGCTGGCCACCGTGGTCCGGATGCGCCCCGCCGAGCTGCACCGCAAGGACCTCCTCCCGGTCGCCGAGCGGGACTCCGCCCGGGTCGTCGACGGCCTGCGGTACGTCGCCCGCCGCCCCGACCTGCTGCTGCCGATGGCGGTGATGTCGGTGATCGGGATGAGCCTGTTCAACTTCCAGCTCACCCTCGCCGCCCTGGCCAAGACCGTGTTCAACACCGGCGCCGCCTCGTTCGGCCTGTTCAGCACGACGCTGGCCGTCGGCGCGCTCGTCGGGGCGCTGGCCGGCACCGGGCGGCGCAGCCGCCCCTCGGTGTGGCTGGTGCTCGGCGCGGCGATCGGGTGTGCCGTCTTCGGCACCCTGGTCGGGCTCGCCCCGGCGTACTGGATGGTGGTGGCGCTGCTGCCGCCCGCCGGGTTCTTCATGATCTTCTTCGCCCAGGCCGCCAACCAGCGGGTGCAGCTCGGCACCGACGCCGCGTTCCGGGGCCGGGTCATGGCGCTGTGGGTGCTGGTGTTCCTCGGCACCAACCCGGTCGGCGCGCCGCTGATCGGCTGGGTCGCCGAGACGTACGGCGCGGGGGCGAGCATCTGGATCGGCGGGCTGGTCTCGCTGGCCACGGCCCTGCTGGCGCTCACCTGGCAGCTGCGCCGCTCGGGCGCCCGGCTGCGCCTGCGGATGCTCCCGTCCCCCCGCTTCTACGTCGTGGAGCAAGGAGGGGCCCCCTGTTGACGCTTTCTGTATGGCAGGGGCCCCTTCTTAACCTCGCTGGGCGGCTCGCGGCCCGCCCGGCGGCGGCTCCTGCGGGGCGGCACGAAATCGAGCTGAGTGAATGTCAACAAACCGGTGGCGGTAAGGCTCACGGGAGCATAGCGTCGAAATGTGGAGGTAGGCCGAGCGATGCTCCTTGCCCTGGCGTTCGTCGCTGTCGCGAGTCTCCCGGTCGCCTTCGCGCTGGTGTTCTGCGCTGACGAGATCATCGACCGGGTGGCCTGCGGTTACGCCGAGTGGCGCGAACGACGCCGGGAACGCCGCACCATCGCCCGGCTGGACCGGGCCGTCGACGCCGAAGGGCTGACCCACGGCATCGACCTCACCGAGTTCGACCGGGAGGACCGCCGGTCCCTCCAACAGATCGCCGCCGACCTGCACCGGTTCGCCGAGCACCGGGTCAACCCGGGCGGCCGGGCGGTGATCTGGCACGCTGCCGTCGTCGACGCGTACGACGAGCACCTGCGGGCAGCCTGTCGCTGCCTCGGGCTCCCCGAGCACCTCGGCGAGCTGGAGGGCGTCGACCGGCAGATCGAGCGGGTCCGGGTCGAGGGGATGCTGCACGCCGCCGGCCTCACCCTGCCGGCCGCCCGTCCCCGACACCGCCAGCGGCACCGCTGACAACCGCCGAGGCAATCGTTGACGCAGACGAGGCGCCGTTGACGGCAGACGATGCACCGCTGACGGCAGACCAAGCACCGTTGACGGCAGACGCGACGCACCGTTGACCGGCACCGCCGCCCCCAGCGCCGGCATGCGGCTCTTCGTCGCGGTCTACCCGCCGCCCGAGGCCGTCGCCGATCTGAGCGCGGAGGTGGCGCGGCTCCGGGTCGGGCGCGCGGCGGCGGCCGGCACCAACGTCCGGCTCGCCGACCCGGCGCGAGCGCACCTCACCGTCGCCTTCCTCGGCCAGGTCGACGCGGGCCGCCTCGTGGACGTCGAGAGCGCCCTCGGCATCGCCGCCGAGACGTTCCGAACCCGCAACGCCTCGGCGGCCGAACGATCGCCGGGCGGCCGGACCCGGAAGGCTGTGCTGCGGCTCGGCGGCGGGGGCAGCTTCGGCCGGGGCCGGTTCACGATTCTCTGGGTGGACGTGCGCGGCGACGTCGAGGCGTTGTGCGTCCTGGCCCGGCTGGTCCGGTCCGGGCTGCGCCGGGATCGGCTGCCGCACGACGAGAAGCCGTTCACCCCGCACCTCACCGTGGCCCGCCCGGGCGACCGGATCGACCACGCCGACGTGGCCGCCGACCGGGAGGCCCTGCACGACTACCTGGGGCCGCCGTGGCCGGCCACCGAGCTGGTGCTGGTCCGTAGCCGGCAGGGCCCCCGGCCGACGTACGACCGGATGGCCGCCTGGCCGATCTGACCCGGACCGGCGTGCGCGGGTCGGTCGCGCGGGTCGGTCGCGCGGGTCGATCGCGTGCGGGCGACCGCGATGGCGGCGACATGGCGGCTTTCCGCCCCAGGGATACCGCCATGTCGCCGACATCGCGACGCGTGCCCAGCGCGACGCGTGCCCAGCGCGACGCGTGCCCATCGCGACGCGTGCCCAGCGCGATGCGTGCCCAGCGCGACGCGCGCCTCTACCAGGCCCACGCCTCCGGGCCCGGGCCGCCCTTGCCCACCGGCGGGAACAGCTCGTCGAGCCGGCCCAGCGCCGCCTCGTCGAGCCGGACGTCCAGCGCGCCCAACGACCGGTCGAGCTGGTCGAGGGTGCGCGGGCCGATGATCGGGGCGGTCACCCCGGGCCGGGAGAGCAGCCAGCCGAGCGCCACGTCCGCCGGGTCGTGGCCCAGGTCGGCGCAGAATTTCTCGTACGCCTCGATGGTCGGCCGGTGCGCGGCCAGGCTCTCGGCGGCGCGGCCCGAGGCGCTGCGGGCGGCCCCGCCCTCGGCCATCTTGCGCAGCGCCCCCGACAGCAGCCCGCCGTGCAGCGGCGACCAGGGGATGATGCCGAGGCCGTAGTGCTGGGCGGCCGGCACCACCTCCAACTCGACGGCCCGGGTCAGCAGGTTGTAGATCGACTGCTCGGAGACGAGGCCGAGGAAGTTGCGCCGCTGCGCCGCCGCCTGCGCCTGCCCGATGTGCCAACCGGCGAAATTGGACGATCCGACGTAGACGACCTTGCCCTGGGCGACCAGGGTCTCCATCGCCTGCCAGATCTCCTCCCACGGGGTGGCCCGGGAGACGTGGTGCATCTGGTAGAGGTCGATGACGTCGGTCTGGAGCCGGCGCAGCGACGCCTCGCAGGCGCGGACGATGTGCCTGGCGGACAGGCCCTGCTCGTTGGGCCAGTCGCCCATCTTGCCGTAGACCTTGGTGGCCAGCACCACCTTGTCCCGCCGCCCGCCGCCCTGGGCGAACCAGCGGCCGATGATCTGCTCGGTGACGCCTTCGCCGGTCTGCCAGCCGTACACGTTGGCGGTGTCGAAGAAGTTGATGCCGTGCTCGATCGCCCGGTCCATGACGGCGAAGCTGTCCGGTTCGCTGGTCTGCGGCCCGAAGTTCATCGTGCCGAGGCAGAGCCGGCTCACCGAGAGACCGGTGCGTCCCAGATTCGTGTACTCCATACGACCCACCCTGCCACGGCGGGACGTCGAGTGCCCCGCCGCCACCGGGCGGTGCGCGGATCGGCGCGCCGCCCGGCGGGCGGGTGGATCAGGAGGACTCGCGGGCCGCTGGGCCGCTGCCGAACAGCACGTCGTCCCAGCTCGGCAGGCGCTTGCGAGGCTTGCCGGAGGCGTCGGTGGACTCGCCGCCGGCGGCCGCCGCAGCGCCCGTGCGGCGGGGCCGGAGCACCGCCAGCGACGGCACGGCCGGGACCTCCTTGGGCGCGTCCGAGTCGTCGTCGAACGCGGAGCCCTGGCCGCCGCCGAGCAGGGCCGCCGCCCCGCCGACCGGCCGCTGCCGGGGCGCGTCGGCCCCGGCCAGCGCCGCCGGCGTACGCGGTTCGAGGCCCCGCCCGGACGTCGAGCCGAGCGGCCGGTCCAGGGAGGCGAGCAGGGCGTCCCGCCCGGCGCGGATCGGGTCGCGCCCCGGGCGGCTGTGCTCGCCGGCCGCCGAGGGCAGCCCGTGGCCGCCCCGGCTCGGCTCGCCGCGCGACGGGCCGGGCAGCGCGTGGCCGCCGCGCTCCGGGGCCGGCTCCTGGCCGAGGATCGGCGTGGGGCGCTCGGCGCACAGGTATTGCGCCATGTCGTCGTGCGGGGCGACGTGCTGCCGGGTCTTGTCCAGGTTCCATACCGCCTGCGCGGTGGCCTTGCCCGACGGCCAGGTGGCGATGATCCGCCAGGTGCCGTCGTCGCGGCGGTAGGCGTCCCAGGAGATCTTCTCGGTGTCGATCCCGTGCTGGGCGAGCCGGCCGTTGACCACCTCGGCCAGCGGGGTCGGCTTCTCCGCGCCCTTGAGTCGGGTGCGCCGGGCGTGCTGGGCGAGCATCGCCCGCTCCTGGAGCACCGGGCCCGCGTAACGCAGCACGCGGTCGACCGGGACGCCCGCGACGCGCGCCACGTCCTCGGCGGACTCGCCGGAGCGGATCTTGGCCTGGATGTCGCGCGGGGACAGCGACGGCAGGGGGTGGTCGGTGGTGTTCGGCACCACGGCGAGCGGGGGCGCGCCCGGTTCGGCGTGCAGGGCGCCGGCGATGCGCTCGTCGATGGGCAGGGCGAGCAGCCGCCCGACCTCGTCGGCGAGCACCAGAGCCTGGCCGTCCTCGGAGAGGGCGACGAAGCGTACTGGGCGCATGAGCGTTGCCTCCGTCCCGCTTCGCTGGCCGCGCGCCACGGGTCGGCCACCCGGGCGTCCCGCACCACGGTACGCCCATCCGCAACCAGGTGGGGGACGCGACACCCGCATGTCGCGGATGAGCTGCGAAGATGATCACACTGGGTGGCCGGCGGCGCTGCGGCGGCCACCCAGTGTGACGATGCCTAGAGTCGCTCGACGACGTAGTCGATCGAGGCGGTCAGTGCCTCCACGTCGGTCGGCTCGACGGCCGGGTAGAGCGCGATCCGCAGCTGGTTGCGGCCGAGCTTCCGGTAGGGCTCGGTGTCGACGATGCCGTTGGCCCGCAGCGCCTTGGCGATCGCCGCCGCGTCCACCCCGTCGGCGAAATCGATCGTGGCGACCACGTTGGAGCGCAGCGCCGGGTCGGTGACGAACGGGGTCGCCACGGCGGAGCGCTCGGCCCAGCCGTACACGATGCCGGCGCTCTCGGCCGTGCGCTTGGCCGCCCAGGCCAGGCCGCCCTGCTCGTTCATCCAGTCGGTCTGCTCGGCGGCCAGGAAGATCGTGGCCAGCGCCGGGGTGTTGTAGGTCTGCTCCAGCCGCGAGTTGTCGATCGCGGTGACCAGGTCGAGGAAGGCCGGGATGTAGCGGCCCGACGCCTTGATCTCGGCGGCCCGCGCCAGGGCGGCCGGCGACATCAGGGCCAGCCAGAGGCCGCCGTCGGAGGCGAAGCACTTCTGCGGGGCGAAGTAGTAGACGTCGGTCTCGGCGACGTCCACCGCCAGGCCGCCGGCCGCCGAGGTCGCGTCGACCAGCAGCAGCGAGCCCTCGTCGGCCCCGGCGACCCGGCTGATCGGCACCGCGACGCCGGTGGAGGTCTCGTTCTGCGGGAGCCCGTACGCGTCGACGCCGGCCTCGGCGACCAGGGCCGGGGCGCTGCCCGGCTCCGACTTGCGCACGGTGGGCTCGCCGAGGAACGGCGCGTCCTTGACCGACTTGACGAACTTCGCGCCGAACTCGCCGAAGCTGGCGAACTGCGCCCGGTCCCGGATCAGGCCGAACGTCGCGACCTCCCAGAAGGCGGTGGTGCCGCCGTTGCCGAGGATCACCTCGTAGCCCTCGGGGAGGGAGTAGAACTCGGCGATGCCGCGCCGCAGCCGGGCGACCTGGTCGCGGACGGTCTTCTGCCGGTGCGAGGTGCCCAGGAAGCCCGTCGCCGCGTCGGCGAGGGCGGAGACGGCCGCCGGACGGACCTTGGACGGCCCGCAGCCGAACCGCCCGTCGGCGGGCTTGATGTCGTCGGGAATCCGGATGGTCGGTGCGTCAGCCACGGTTGTCGAGATCCTTCCGCGTGGGCGGGGCCCGGTCAGAGGTGGTGGGCGGGCGCGGAGGACGGACGCGTGCGTGGGGCACACGGGCGGCCGGATCCGAGCCCGGTCCGGCGGCACTGCCGAGTCCCCATCCTCGCACCCGGGGCGGCCCGGACACCCGGCGGTCCCGCCGCCGGAGCTGAGGCGTTTGACACATCCGCCCGGTTACGTCGCCATCCCACCCCGGTCGCGCGCCGCCGACAGCGCCGGGCCGGACAGACCCCGTGGTACGCGGAGGGGCCCCGCCGAACCGGCGGGGCCCCTTCCGTCGTTGCGTCGACGGGTGGATCGGGCGGGCGTCGCGCACCCAGGTGGTGGTTGTTGACAGGGGGCCCTGCTATCCAGAAAGCGTTGACAGGGTGCCCTTCCTTACACGCCGTGCGGGATGGCGTCCCAGCCCTCGACCTGCTGCGGCTTGCGGCTGCCCGGCCCCACGTAGCGGGCGGACGGGCGGACCAGCCGCTGGAGCTTCTTCTGCTCCAGGATGTGCGCGCTCCAGCCGCCCATCCGGGCGCAGGTGAACATCGAGGTGAACATGTGCGCGGGCACCTCGGCGAAGTCCAGCACCACGGCCGACCAGAACTCGACGTTGGTGGCGAGCACCCGGTCCGGGCGGCGGGCCTGGAGCTCGGCCAGGGCCGCCTTCTCCAGCGCCTCGGCGATCTCGAAGCGCGGCGCGCCCAGCTCCTTGGCGGTGCGGCGCAGCACGCGGGCGCGCGGGTCCTCGGCCCGGTAGACCCGGTGGCCGAAGCCCATCAGCCGCTCGCCCCGGTCGAGGACGCCCTTGACGTACCCCTCGGCGTCGCCGCTGCGCTCGACGGCCTCCAGCATGGTCAGCACCCGCGACGGCGCGCCGCCGTGCAGCGGGCCGGAGAGCGCGCCGATGCCGGAGGAGATGCAGGCAGCGGCGTCCGCGCCGGTGGAGGCGACGATCCGGGCGGTGAAGGTGGAGGCGTTCAGGCCGTGCTCGGCGGCCGAGATGAAGTAGGCGTCGACGGCCTTGACGTGGCGGGGGTCGGGCTCGCCGCGCCAGCGCTTCATGAAGCGCTCGACGATCGTCTCCGCCTTGTCGATCTCCTTCTGCGGCACGGCCGGCAGGCCCAGGCCGCGTGCGGACTGGGCGACGAAGGAGAGCGCGGTGACCGAGACCCGGGCGAGGTCCTCGCGGGCCTGGGAGTCGGAGATGTCGAGGAGCTGGCTGAGCCCCCAGTACGGGGCGAGCATCGCGACGGCGGACTGCACGTCGACCCGGATGTCGCCGGAGTGCACGGGCACCGGGAACGGCTCGGCCGGCGGCAGGCCGGGGCCGAAGCGGCCGTCGACCAGCAGCGCCCAGACGTTGCCGAAGGAGACCTGACCGATCAGATCCTCGATGTCCACGCCCCGGTAGCGCAGCGCGCCACCCTCGCGGTCGGGCTCGGCGATCTCGGTCTCGAAGGCTACGACGCCCTCCAGGCCCGGTTTGAAGTCGGCCATGCTTACTCCTGGATCTGCTCGATGCGCCCGCCTGGGCTCATCCGGCCCGACCGGCCGGGCGCCTTAGGCGACCCTCAGGGATGTGTTCGTGACATCTTGCCTGGTGGGTAACCGGCTGCGCGACCCGCTGCGACTGTGCTGCACGCGACATCCCCGCCGGTAGACAAGCGTGCGGGGTTGATGAGACTGGGCGGTAGGGGCTGGCCAGCGTCGCCGAGGGTGACGGGCCACCGAGGGGGAGGGCAGTTGTGACGGGTGACACATTCGGTCCGGCCGGCATGCGTAACGAGTACGCCGCCGAGCTGGGCCTTTCCGAGTCGGACCTGGCCGCCGACTGGCACGCCCAGTTCGGTCGCTGGTTCGCCGACGCGGTGGCGTCCGGCCTGCCCGAGCCGAACGCGATGGTGCTCGGCACCGCCGACGTCGCCGGTCGCCCCAGCGGCCGCACCGTCCTGCTCAAGGGGTACGACCCGGAGGGCTTCGTCCTGTTCACCAACCACGGCTCGCGCAAGAGCACGGAGGCGCTGGCCAACCCGTACGCCAGCTTGGTCTTTCCCTGGTTTCCGATGCAGCGACAGGTGGTGGTCGCCGGGCGGATCGAGCCCGTCGACCGGGCCGAGACGCAGGCCTACTTCGCCAGCCGGCCGCTCGGCGCGCAGCTCGGCGCGTGGGCCAGCGAGCAGTCGCGGGTGATCCCCGACCGGGCCGCGCTGGACGCCGGCTACCGGGCGGTGGCCGAGCGGTTCGCCGACGTGGACCCGGTGCCCGCGCCCCCGAACTGGGGCGGCCTGCGGGTGCGCCCGGAGACGGTGGAGTTCTGGCAGGGCCGGGCCAGCCGGCTGCACGACCGGCTGCGGTTCCGCCGCGCCGCGCCCGCCCCGGGCCCGGCCGGCGACGGCCGGTGGGTCGTGGAGCGGCTCGCCCCGTGACCGCCGTCAAGGAGACCCGGCCGCGCGAGCCGCGCCGCTGGGCGATCGACCTGCGCCCGCTGCGGGTGCCCGTCTACCGGCGGATCTGGGTCGGCAACAGCGTCGCGATGCTCGGCTTCCAGTTCACGGCGGTGGCCGTGCCGGTGGAGATGTTCGCGCTGACCCGGGACTCGTTCTGGGTCGGGCTGCTCGGCGTGGCCGCGTTCCTGCCGCTGCTGGTCTTCGGGCTGTGGGGCGGCGCGGTCGCGGACGCCCGGGACCGGCGCGCGGTGCTGCTGGTCAGCCAGGCGGTGCTCTGGGCGTCGGTGGCGGGCCTGCTGGCGCAGGCCGTGTTCCGGGTGGGCAGCCCGGTGCTGCTGCTGGCCCTGGTGGCGGTGCAGTCGGTCGGGTTCGCGGTCAGCGGGGCGGCCCGCACCGCGAGCATCCCCCGGCTCGTGCCGGCCGAGCTGGTCCCGGCCGCGAGCACGCTGAACTTCACCACCCACACCGCCGCGTCCGTGCTGGGGCCGCTGCTGGCCGGGCTGATCTTCGCGGCCTGGGAGGTCGGGGTCGCGCTGCCCATCGCGTACGGCGTCGACACGGTCTTCTTCACGGCGGCGGTCTGGGCGGCGCTGCGGATGCCGGCGCTGCCGCCGGAGCCGGACCCCGACGGCGACGGCTCGCCCCGCCGGGCCGGTCTGGCCAGCGTCGTCGACGGGCTGCGCTATCTGGCCACCACACCGGTGCTGCTGCTCTCCTTCGCCATCGACCTGATCGCGATGGTGCTGGCCATGCCCCGGGCGCTGTTCCCCGAGATCGCCGAGGAACGCTTCGGCGGCGGCGCGGCCGTCGGCTGGCTCTACAGCGCCATCGCCATCGGGTCGATGCTCGGCGGGCTCACCTCCGGCTGGATCGGCCGGCTCCGCCGGCAGGGGGTGGCGCTGGTGCTCGCCGTCGTCGGCTGGGGGCTGGCCATCGCCGCCGCCGGGCTGGCCCGCCAGCTCTGGCTGGTGGTCGGGCTCCTCGCCGTGGCCGGGGCGGCCGACCTGGTCAGCGCCGTGCTGCGGCAGACGATGCTGCTGGTGCACGCGCCGGACCGGATGCGGGGCCGGCTCCAGGGCGTGAACACGGTGGTGGTGGCGGGCGGGCCACGCCTCGGCGACCTGCGGGCGGGCGCGATGGCCGCCGGCTTCGGCACGGGCGTCGCCTGGGTCGGCGGCGGCCTCGCCGCGGCGGTGCTCGCGGTGCTGCTGGTGGCCGTCTTCCCGGCCCTGGTGCGCTACCGGGCGGCCACGTCCGGCAAGCCGTCCGAGGCGCGCGGGTGACCGCCGGCGGCCGGTGCCGGCCCGGGCCCCCGCCGCCGGGCGGGGGGCGCGCCGTGACCGCGGGGTCGTATACACAAAACCCCGCCCACCCGACCCACCACCATAGGGGGTTGCGGGG
>NZ_JBHUVA010000090.1:0-24289 GCF_042670805.1 Micromonospora sp. NPDC057141
CCCCGGTGCCTACCTGCCCGAGCTTGCGGGCTCGTTGAACAACCTCGGCCTCCGGCTGTCCGAGTTGGGTCGGCGGGAGGAGGCCCTACCTCCCGCCGAGGAAGCCGCTGCTATCTACCGGCGGTTGGCCGAGGCGATCCCCGGTGCCTACCTGCCCGAGCTTGCGGGCTCGTTGAACAACCTCGGCCTCCGGCTGTCCGAGTTGGGTCGGCGGGAGGAGGCCCTACCTCCCGTCGAGGAGGCTGTCACGATCCGCCGGCGGTTGGCCGGGGCCAACCCCGCCGCTTTCCTACCCGACCTCGCGACGTCGTTGTGGGCGTACGGGTGGGTGTGCGTGAACATACAGGCCAACTTCGCCGAGGCCCTGGAAGCGGTCACTGAGGCGGTCGCCATCTACGAGCGTCTGACCGAACAGTTGCCGGCCGCGTTCGCCGGGCGGCTGTTCGCCGCCTACCGGACTCTCGCCGATGTCCTCGACGGACTGGGCCGGGCCGACGATGCCGCAGAACTGCGCCGGCAGCTCGACGAGGCTACGGCGGCGGCACGGACCCAGGATGACGGTTGCCTCAGGAAAGGTCCTGAATAGCCTGGCACGGCGCTGAAGATCGGCGAGAGTCATGGGTGCTTGCTCAGCGTAGTTCCCCGTGGCACGGGGAAGGGTGGGGCGTGGGGGCGTCCGTAGGGTGGTGGGCGTGAGCGATGTGACGTACGCCCGCCTTGGTGCGGAGGCTGCTGGCGGGTTGACGGACGAGCTGTGTGAGGTCTATGCGGACGCCTACGGGCAGGTTCCCGGCGAGGATGCGACGGTCAAGGTCGACGCGTTTCGGGATCGGGCCACGGCGGCGCTGGGTGCGCGGAACTACGAGTTGGTGACCGCACAGGTGGGGGATGAGCTGGTGGGGTTTGTCTTCGGGTACAGCCTGCGGCAGGACCGGGACTGGTTCGCTGGGCTTCAGCCGGCTCCGGAGGAGGGGTTCACCGACGAGCGGGGTGGTGAACGTACGGTGGTCCTGGCCGAGATCGAGGTGCGCAAGGCGTGGCAGGGTCGGAGGATCGGGCGCGGCCTGCACGATGCGTTTCTGAGGGGACGGCGTGAGAGGGCGTTCGATTTGTTCTTGATCTACTAGTATGTGCCTCGCCAGGTAGGAGTGGATTCGTCTGTTATCCGGCGGGTGACGTTGTCGATCATCGCGAGGTGGATCATGGCTTCGGAGCTGGCGGGCAGGGTCTCGTAGTCGCGCACGAGCCTGCGGTGGAGCATCAGCCAACCCAGCGTTCTCTCCACCACCCAGCGCCGTTTCACCACGTGGAAGCCTCGGGTTTCGGTGTTGCGTGGCACGACCTCGGCGTCGATACCCAGCGTGGCGGCGTGTTCGACGAACTGGTTCTTGAAGCCGGCGTCCACCCAGGTCTTGGCGACGCTCGGGTGGGCGGCTTTGAGCTGGTCAAGCACATGGATGCCGGCGCGGTTCTCGGTCATCGACGCGGCCGTGACGATGACCATGAGCAGGAGCCCCAGGGCGTCCGTGGCCACGCTCCGCTTGCGGCCCACGATCTTCTTCGCGGCGTCGGTTCCCTGTGTCGCGGTCGGCGGATTGGTTGACGTCTTCACGCTCTGTATATCGATGACGGCGGCGGTGGGCTGCGGGTCGCGGCCGGCCTTGACCCGGGCCAGGGCAGTCAGATCGACGTTGAGCTGGGCGAAGATGCCTTCGTCGCGCCAGGCGGCATAGTAGTAGTAGACCGTGGTGTGTGGCGGAAAGTCATGGGGAAGGTATTTCCAGGCGATGCCTGTTCGGTTGACGTAGAAGATGGCGTTGAGTACCTCCCGGACGTCGGTGCGGGCTGGCTCGCCGGTGGGCCGCCGGTCGAGGCGGGCCTGCTGCCAGGCGAGCAAGGTCGGTCCGACCAGCGCCCAACGGGCGTCGGAGATGTCGCTGGGGTAGGCGCGGCGAGCGGTCATGGTAGAGATCCACTCTGGACGAAGCCGGGAGGTCAGCGGTCGACATAAGCGGCGATTCAGCGTCAGGTCTACGTCAGACGTAATCCGCAGCGCATATCGAGAGGAAGCAGGCGCCAGCTCGCTCGCCAGGGTAGCGGCATACCGCCGCTTGGCGGACTTACGGCACGAATGGGGCGCACCTCAAAAGGTTCATAGTGGGACAGCGTTCATCGAATGCCCTCTGAGAGGGCGTTTGAATAGGCTTTGTAGCTATAAAAGCGCTTTGCGTCGTGCGGCTTATGCGGCTTTTATGAGTACACAAGTCGATTACGTCTCGCGTAACATAGTCACGCACCGCCCTCTTGGAGTGGAAATGGTCCCGCGATTCCGTCTGGCTTATAAAGGTCCGCTTTTCTCTCGCCGCGCATGGCGAGGCTGGGGCGCGTGCGGCTGAAATCAAGGCATTCCGACCTATGGGGGCGCAGGCCGACGAAGGCACGCCGACGATCGAGCGGCAAAGCATATCAAATCGGAAACATGAATGCCTATCAAACGCCCTCTGAGGAGTTGATCCACCTGGAGGCACTTAAGCTGGTACGGCTGTGCCTCGAAGGAACGACCTACAAGCCGTTCCGGCCCTGGTGGTAACCGGTGTTCGTCGTTCTGGTCTACGACACCGCCGTCGAACGCAACCCTGCCGCACTACGCACATGCCGGCAGTACCTGCACTGGGTGCAACGCAGCGTATTCGAGGGCGAGCTGTCCGCAGCACAGCACCGAAGTCTCATCACTGCGCTCCGCCAGCAACTCGACCTGAGCTACGACAGCATCCGCATGTACCGGATCGGCTCCCCCGCACCTCGTCCAAGTCGAGACGCTCGGAGCCGAACTAGGCCACCCGGATTCGGTACTCTGACCTGCACAAATACACAACCGCCGGACCGCTGCAAAACTCGGCCAGATCCGCGCCTGGAAAGCAGGCTTGACCTGCGACTTAAGGTTCGGGTCGCTCATCACCCCTGGAGGGATCGCAACACGTTCGGCACGCCGAGGTCGGCCCGCCACTCGCGGTCGCTCATCACCCCTGGAGGGATCGCACGCGGCGGCGAGGAGGTGCTGCTCGACGATGTCGATGCCGCGTCTCCCCATCGCGATGCCCATTGCACTACTGGTAGCGATGCCAGATGGCCCTGAGATCTTCCGTGAAGAGCGATCGAAGCCGGTGGGCCAGCTCGTGAGCGACCTCCGGACGACCCGCGAGCGCATCGATGGTGCTGGTAACGAGCTGAAGCTCCCGGACGCGGCGCAGGACCGGCCAGCAGCCCGCCGACTCAGTGATGTCGACACCGTAGGAATCAACGAAATCCTGGTAGTCGGCCGGTGAGCGTCCGAACCGGACAACCCCGTGGGCGGTCGGCACAAGGTCCCATTCCCGGGGTCCGATACATATGCCGTCCAGATCGCAAAGCATGGGCTGCGGGCGAGAAGCTCCGTCCTGACCGGCGGCGGGCAACAGGACGTTTCCTGTGTGCGCGTCCCCGTGGATGATCCCCGGCGGCAGCCGCCACACGGCCCGGTCAAGATCCTCTTCTAGTACGTCGCAGCGTCGGTGAAGATCGCGCAGCAGGTCGGCGGCTCGGATGCCGAACTCCGCCATCGACCATTGCTCCAGCTCGGCGGCGCTCTCGGGCGGTAGCACAGCGGCAGCGTCGATACGTCGCCGGAACTTCTCGATGGGCGACCAGACCGGCAAGGCGAGGTCGATCTGACCAATGCCATGGAGGGCACGTAGCGGTGCGGCAAGGTCGACGGGCTTGGGCTCGTCGCCGACAGTGGGAACGTGCTGCCAGACCGTGGCGACCCAGTCCCCGCTGACGATCGGCTGCGCCGCAACTCCCGTGGCAAGCCGCACTGTCGGCATGCCCAGTCTCTCAAGGCAGGCGGCGACCGACACCACCCGGCGGGCGAGCGTCATGGCGTGGGCGCCGGCAGCAAGTCGGATCACGAACGGCCGTGCCACGAACACCGCGTTCATCGTGTACTTGACGAGTCTGGCGCTGGCCGGGTCGACGCCGATCTGAGCGCAGACGTCGCTCAGGTGCCCGTGAAGCTCCGAAGCCACAGCGTCACTGAGGGCGGTAGCCATCAGACCGCCTGTAGCTCCGCGATCCGATGCCCGAGAGCAGCGAGCGCCGGTTCCCGCTCGGCCTGGGGTGCGGCGAGCTCCCACAGCGCGTTCAGGCGATCGTTGACACGAGCCGATCGCATCCCGTCCGCCACCAGCCCCACCGCCTTCATCCCGTACTCGCCAGCGGTAGCGAGATCACCGGCCAGGATACTCGCGGTGGAGACCGAGATCGTGTCGAAAATGAAGGACCTGCGGTCTTGCGGACGACGTAGCCGGACTGCCTGGTGGGAGTGCTCGGCGGCGCGGTCGACGTAGCGGACGTGGTGGGGGTGACGGGCGAGGGCGGAGTAGACGACGGCGGAGATGCCATGTCTGTCGGCTTCGGTCAGCGCGAAGTGGGTCCAGACCGGCGCGGTGTCCGGGTCGGCCTGGTCGAGTTCCTGCCGCGCCCTGGCGAGGCTGTCGACGACTTGGTGGTCGGCCCCGAGGAGCGCGTAGGCCCAGGCGGAGTTGGCGTGGAGTATGCCGACGCTGGCGTGGCAGCCGGCCTGTTGTGCGGCGAGCTGTCCGAGGCCGAACAGTTGCAGTGCCTCGGCTGGCTGGTCCTGGTGCAGGCTGACCCGCCCCAGGCGATACAACGAGTTGGCCAGCAGGGGCAGGGAGTCGGTCTGGCGCGCCAGGACGAGGCTCTGAGTGAGATGCCGACGCGCCAAGTCGTGGTCATCGAGGTCATGCGCAACCCAGCCGACCAGGTTGTGCAGCTCCGCGAGGGCGGACCGCAGGTCACGAGCAGCCGCGTCGTTGCACTGCGCCTGTAGGAGCTGCGTCGCCCAGGCGACATATCCGCGTGCGGATTGCAGGCAGCGTCCGCCGCCTGCGACGGCATCGAGCCGACGGTGGAAGGCGGTCACGGCGCGTACTGTCGCTACTTCGTCCTGACCGACGGCGGCGGGGACGGCGATCTCCTGGGGGTTGGGCAGCCACCGCTCGACATCGGCGGGTACCGCTCCTACCGCGATGCTGGCGACGACACCGAGCAGCTCGCGAGGGTCGAGCGGCGCGGCGGTCGCGGCCCGCTGGGGTGAGCTCTGCCGGTGATGAAGGGTCTGTTCGTCGAGGGCGAGCCCCATGTAGTGGCGCGGGATGCAGAGCCCTTCCGCGATGCGTTCCAACACCGAGTAGCCGGTGACGATGCGTCGGCCCGCCGCGATCTCCGAGACTCGGCTGGCGCCCAGCCCGGTCGCCGTTGCGATTGCCGACAGGCTGAAGCCGCGTTCCCTCAGGAAGCCGAAGACCGCGGCGATGTCGTGGCGGGCGAGGTGTTCGCGAATGCTGACGCCACGCCAGGTGCCTTCGTGCCACCACTGCGGCCTGACGACCCGCTGCATGAACTGTCACTCCCCCCGACCGCGGATACTGCGCACAGTAGTGGGCCGGCCCCTGCGATGTCCGGTCCTACGGCCCGCCGTCTCACCGTGAGAAGC
Organism: Micromonospora sp. NPDC057141; assembly: GCF_042670805.1. Classification (NCBI taxonomy): domain Bacteria; kingdom Bacillati; phylum Actinomycetota; class Actinomycetes; order Micromonosporales; family Micromonosporaceae; genus Micromonospora; species Micromonospora sp. NPDC057141. Next base: position 5,555 of record NZ_JBHUVA010000090.1, read on the forward strand.
CCACCGTGAGGCGCTCACCGCTGCCTAGCTGACGACGGCCCGCATCAGCCAGGGTCATCGCCGGGGCGGACGTAACGACCGTTACGGCGCCGGCCCGGATGCCGGAAGCTGCACCGCGCCCTCGTCATCTCATCTTCCGCCTGATTCGGCGGTAGCGGCGGCCGTTGCCGAGGTGCGGACGCCGAGGCTTCACGGCGGGTCAGACAGGCCCGCAGAACCGAGAAGGAGGAACACATGGCAAGCGGAACCCTGGAGCTCAGCACGGCCGGAAGCGACGACGAGTTCGACCTCGACGTGAGCCTGCTGGAGGTGGCGGACGTCGCCGGCCTGGTCAACCTGACCGACGACGGTTGCGGCAGCACCTGCACGGCCTGCACCACCAACGTCGCCTGATCAGTCCCTCTGCACGGCCGGCCGGCGCCGTCACGACCGTCGGTGCCGGCCGGGCACCCCTGTCTCACCGAGGTGATCACGTGAGCCGTTCCGGGGATTCCCCCGCCTACCGGGCGATGGATGCCGCGCTCGTCCGCGCCGTCGCCCATCCGACGATCGAGCTTCCCCCGTGGCCAGACGTGACCGAGCCCCGGCCCGACCTCGTACCGTCGTGGGTCGGCTGGCTGCAGCAGGTCTGGGCGATCGACGCGGTGGTCGAGGCGGTGACGCTTTCGAGTCCGGTGCTCGCGGATCAGGTCAGCAAGCTCTGCGCGGGTGAAGCCGATTCGGTACGCGGGACGCTGCGGATGGTCCACGCCGTCGCCCGGTACGTGCAGCGCCTGCTGGGTCGCCCCACGCCGTTCGGGCTGCTCGCCGGCGTGGCGCCCGCCGTCCTCGGGTCACGGGCGCCTTCCCGCTGGGGCACGGCGCACCGGGCGGTCGCCCGGGCTGGCGCTGGCTGGCTCAGCGACGTGATCGCCCGCCTCGAAGCCTGTCCCGAGCTGCTGTCCCGCCTGCCGGTGCTCACGAACAGCACGCTGACGATCCGCGACGATCGCCTGATCGTCCCCTACCAGCCGCATGGTGGCCACGACGGGCGGATGGAAGCGGTGGAAGCCTCCCTGCGTCACTCGGCTCCGGTGCGCGCCGCCCTGGCGGCGGCCCGCAGTCCGATCCGCACGGAGGTCCTCGCCGCCCGGCTTCGGGGAGAGTTTCCGCAGGCAACGGCCGGCACCGTCATGGCCATGCTCACCCAACTGATCACCCACCGTGCCCTCATCACGGGCCTGCACGCCCCCAGCACGGAGCCGGACGCGCTCGCGTACCTGCTGCGCCAACTGGACGAGGCCAGCGCCGATTCGGGTACGCCCGTCGCCGGCGTCGTCGACGCTCTTCGCGAGATCCATGCCAGGATTCGGCGGCACAACACAGCACGGCCGGACGAAGCACCCGAGGCTCGGCGGCTGGTGGCCTCGCGGATGCGGAGCCTCGAGATCTCCGAACGCGAGCCGCTCGCCGTGGATCTACGACTGGACGCCTCGGTGTCGCTCCCGGATCAGGTTGCCCGGGAGGTGGAACGCGCCGCGCTGGTGCTGACCCGGCTGAGCGCGTGCCCGTATGGCACTGCTGCTTGGCGTGCCTACCACCAGCGCTTCTACGAGCGCTACGGGATCGGTTCGCTGGTGCCGGTGCGGGAGGTCGTCGACCCGGACATCGGCATCGGCCTGCCCGACGGCTACCCGGGCGGGCTCGCCTCGGAGCCTCGCTCGCCGATGTCCCGCCGGGACGAGGTGCTGCTCGGCGTGGCGCAGCGCGCCGCCTTGGACGGCGAGGCGGAGATCGTCCTCGACGACGCGCTGATCGCGCAGTTGGACCTGGGGCCGCAGCGGCTGCGCCTGCCTCCGCACCTGGAGGCGTGCGTACGCGTGCAGGCCGCCGACGAGGACCACCTGAGGCGGGGCCGGTTCACGGTCGAGGTCACCTCCGTGTCCCGGGCCGCCGGTGGGTTCACCGGCCGGTTCCTCAGTGTGCTGCGGCCGGGTGACGCGGGACGGTCGCTGGCCGGCTTGGCCGGTCTGCCCGCCAGCGACCGGGACACCGTGCCGGTGCAGGTGTCGTTCCCGCCGTTGGATCCCGGGACCGCACACGTAGCGCGCACCGTCCAGGTGCTGCCGACGGTCCTCAGCCTGGCCGAGCACCGCTGGCCGAGCCGGTCGGTGCTGACCGTCGACGACCTCGCGGTGGGGTGCGACGGCCGGCGCATGTATCTCGCGGTGCCCGACCGTGGCCACCGGGTCGAGGCGGTCGGCATGCACGCGCTGAACCTGCGCATCCACACCCCACCCCTCGCCCGGTTCCTCATCGAACTCGGGCGCGCCCAGTGCGCCCAGGTCACGGCTTTCGACTGGGGTGCCGCCGCCCGGGCAAAGCTGCTTTTCCTGCCCCGGGTGCGGTACGGGCGGGCGATCCTCGCCCCCGCGACCTGGCGGTTGCCGGCCGCCGGGCTGCCCGACCGGCACCAGCCCTGGTACGTCTGGGACGACGCCCTCGACCGGTTGCGGGCCCGTCGGCGGTTGCCGCGGCTGGTGCACCTGGTCGAGGCCGACCGGCGCCTGCCGCTGGACCTCGACGAGTCGGCACACCGCGTCCTGCTGCGCACCCACCTGCTGACCGCACCCCGGGCGACCCTCGTGGAGGCACCCGCCCCGCAGGACCTCGGGTGGTGCGGTGGCCGCCCACACGAGGTCATCGTCGCGCTGCGCGCCACGGCACCACCGCCCTGGCCGCCGCTGCCGAAGCCGACCCCGGCGCGCGTCATCGGACGCGAGCAGGGGCAGACCCCGGCGGCCTCCCGGATCCTGCTCGCGAAGCTGTACGGGGACATTCGGCGTCAGGACCTGCTCCTGGCGGAACACCTCCCTCGGCTGCTCTCCGAGTGGGATGCCGCGCCTGGCTGGTGGTTCCTCCGGTTCCGCGACCCTGACCAGCACCTGCGGCTGCGCATCGTCCTTTCGGACCCGTCCGCGTTCGGGCCGGTGGCCGAGCGGGTCAGCGCGTGGGCCGACGACCTGCGCCGGCGTGGCCTGCTGCGCGAGCTGCAGTACGCCACCTCCTACCCGGAGACGGGCCGGTGGGGATCAGGTCCCGCCATGCAGGCCGCCGAAGACGTCTTCATCGCCGACTCCCACGCCGTGCTGACACAGCTGCGCCAGCCCGTGCGTCCGAGCCGGCAGGCGTTGACCGCCGCGCAGATCGCCGCCATCGCCGTCGCCTACACCGGCGGCACCGAGGCCGGCATGCGCTGGCTGGTCGACCACGTGCCCGCCACGGCACCGCAGCCGGTGCCCCGGTCGATCTTCCGCGAAGCCGTCCGGCTCGCCCAGCCCGACGACGACTGGGCGGCGCTGCGCGCGGCCCCCGGCGGCACCGCCATCGTCGACGCCTGGAAGAACCGAGACGTCGCCCTCGCCGCCTACCGGGCCCACCTGCCCGGCCCGCACACCGACGGCATCGACCCCGACGACGTCCTCGGCTCGCTCATGCACGCGCACCACATCCGCGCGGTCGGCATCGACTTCGACGACGAGGACCAGTGCCGCTACCTCGCCCGGGCCGCCGCCCTGGCCCACTTCGCCCGGGGCCGGCGATGAGCCTCGCGTACGACAGCCACGAGCTGGCCGTCGCGGTCGCCGACCTGCTCGACCGCCCCGACGATCCCAGCCTGCCGATCCATCAACCCTGGTGGCGGCAGTCGCTCGCCCTCGGCGTACCCGGAATCGCGCTGCTGCACGTCGAGCTGGCAGCGGCGGGGCTGCGGCCGTGGCGGCGCGCCCATCGCTGGCTCACCGCCGCCACCAGCAGCCCGGTGACAGCGGGCGCGGACAGCCATCCCTTCCACGGTGCACCCGCAGTGGCGCACGTCCTCGCCTGCGCCGCCGCCCACCGGCCCGGCGCGTATGCCCGGGCGCTGGACGGCCTCGACACGGCGATCGCCGCCGACGCGCGGGCCCGGGTGGCCGCCGCGCACGCCCGCATCGACGCGGGCGAGCTACCGGCCCTCGCCGAGTTCGACGCGATCCGAGGGCTCGCCGGGATCGGCGCGTACCTGCTGCGCCGGCCGTCGACCGGGGACGAGCTTCGCGCCGTACTCGAATGTCTGGTCCGGCTGGCCTCTCCCCTGCACCGCGACGGCGAGGTGCTGCCCGGCTGGTGGAGCGGCAGCGGCCCCAACGGACGCGCCGACGACCGGTTCCCCGGCGGTCACGGCAACCTCGGGATGGCACACGGCATCGCCGGTCCCCTGGCCCTCCTGTCGCTCGCCGCCCTGCGGGGCGTCCTCGTCCCGGGTCAACTCGCCGCGATCTCCACGGTCTGCTCGTGGCTCGACCGGTGGCGCAGCGACACCGCCGCCGGCCCGAGCTGGCCGTACTGGATCACCAGGGAGCAGCTGCGCGCGGGTAACGCGGCGACCCCGGGCGCCCAGCGGCCGTCCTGGTGCTACGGCACGGCGGGCCTAGCACACGCGCAGCAGCTCGCCGCTCTCGCGACCGGTGACCCGGTCCGTCGCGTGGCCGCCGGCGACGCGCTCGCCCGCGCCCTGGTCGACCCGCGCCAGCTCGCCGCGACCACGGACTCCTCCCTGTGCCACGGGTACGCGGGCCTGGCGCACCTCGCCCGCCGCGTCGCCGCCGACGCTCCCCCTGGCACCGCCGCCCGCCTCGACGCCCGCGTCCCCCACCTGCTCGGCCTGATCGACCCGGCCGGCGCCGGCCCTCGGCGTACGGCGGCCGCCCTGGTCGCCGCCGCGCCGGGCCCCGGGCTGCTCGAAGGTGCCGCCGGAGTGGCCCTGGCCGCGCTGAGCTGCAGCGCCGCGTCGACGCCGGACAGTGCCTGGGACTCCTGCCTGCTCACCGCCCGACCCGCCCACCACCGACCCTGAGGATGTCCGACCCGATGCCAACCCCGCAATGGCGGCAGTACACCGTCGAGTTTCCCAGCCCGGCCGCGGCCGAGAGCATCGCCGCCACCGTCCTCGCGCCGGCGCTCGCCGCGGCTCAGGACGACGGCATCCTGCACGGCTGGTGGTACGTCCGCAAGTACCCGTCGTGGCGGTGGCGGTACATCGCACACGACCCCCGCTCCTGCCTCGTCGAGGACCTGTTGGAGAGGCTCGCCATCGACGGGCGCATCATCGACTGGACCCGGGGCATCTACGAGCCGGAGACGTCGGCGTTCGGCGGCGTCCCCGGCATGCACGTCGCCCACGACCTCTTCCACCAGGACAGCCGGCAGCTGCTCCTCGGACCAGGCTCCGACGATCCGGCCGCACTGGGCAGGCGCGAACTCGCCGTCCTACTGTGCAGCGTGCTGATGCGCAGCAGCGGCCTGGACTGGTACGAGCAGGGCGACGTCTGGGCCAGGGTCGCCGACCTCCGCCCCGCCCCGGCCCTGAACCCGGACGCCACCGCCGGGCTGGCCCGGGCGATGAACCGGCTCATGACCGTCGACGTCCAGGGCCTGAGCGGTCCCGCTCCGGACAGCCCTCTCGCCGACTACGGCCCGTGGCTCGACGCGTTCGAGGCCGCCGGTCAGACGCTCGCCGACCTGGCACGCCACGGTCGCCTCAACCGGGGCCTCCGCGCGGTCCTCGCACACCACGTCATCTTCCACGCCAACCGCGCGGGCCTGTCCGTACGCGACCAGTCCGCGCTCGCCGCACTCGCCGTCACCAACGTCTTCGAACCCATCAGGAGGAGCACCGTGTCACCCTCGGAACCCGCCCGGCCGACCACTAGCGTCGACCAGATGACCACGCTTCGTGAGTCCGCGGAACTGCGGACCGAGCTCGTGGGCCGGCTACGGTCAGAGAACATCATCCGCACGTCCACCGTCGAAGCCGCCATGCGGCAGACCCCACGGCACCTCTTCCTGCCCGGCGTGCCGGTGGAGCAGGCGTACGCCGACGGGCCGGTCTACACCAAGACCGACGGCCGGGGCACCTCGATCAGCGCGGCGTCGCAGCCCCGGATCGTGGCCATGATGCTCGAACAGCTCGCCGCCCGACCGGGCCACCGGATCATGGAAGCCGGTGCCGGGACCGGCTACAACGCCGCTCTCCTCGCCGCCATCGTCGGCGACACCGGGCGCGTCGTCACCATCGACGTCGACGACGACCTCGTCGACGGGGCTCGCAAACACCTCGCCGCCGCAGGCATCGCTAACGTCGAGGTGGTGCGCGGCGACGGCGCGTTCGGCCACCCCGACGGCGCACCGTACGACCGGATCATCGCCACCGTCGGCGCCTGGGAGACGCCCACCGCGTGGCTGCAACAGATCGCCCCGGACGGCCGGCTGGTCGTGCCGCTGCGGCTCCGCGGCGCCGCATCCCGCTCGATCATCTTCGAACGGTACGACGGTGGGTGGCGCGACGTCGGCAGCGAGCTGGCCGTCTTCATGCCGCTGCGTGGCATCGGCGACGACGCTCGACGACTGGTGCCTCTCACCGACAAGCAGGACGTGACCCTGCAGGTGCACAAGGACCAGGACGTCGACCCGGCCGCGCTCGCCGGCGTGCTCGACAGCGAGCGGCACGAGATGTGGACCGGCGTGCTCTTTCCGCCGATGGTGCCGTACGAGTGGCTGGACCTTTGGCTGGCCTGCCGCCTCGACAACGCCATCATGCGGATGAACGCGCAACCCCAGGCCATCGAGCGCGGCACCGTCACCCCCATGTTTCCCTGGGGCGCGATGGCCACCACTCACGGCCCGGACCTCGCGTACCTCACCATCCGGGCGGCACCGCCGGCCGCCGACGGCGGCAAGCGGTACGAGGTGGGCGTCGTCGGCCACGGCCCCTCCGGCGAGAGCCTCGCCCAGCAGGTCGCCGACGAGGCACGCCTCTGGGACAGCGAGTACCGCGCCCGGACCGTGCGCTTCGAGATCCCCGACGCGCCCGCCGGAGAGAACCCGTCGGCCGGACGCTTCGTCCTGCCCCGGCCGCACCACCCGATCACCGTCACCTGGCAGTAGCCGGTGGACGCCGCCAGCCACGTCCTCCGGCGCTTTCCCCTCGTGGCCCGGCCTCGGCCCGTCGCCAGGGCGCTGACCAGCCGCATCGACGACCTCTGCGCCCTGGCCGACCGTGCTGAGCGAGAGAACGACCTGGCTGCGGCGTCCGCCGTCTACAACCAGGCGGCGCTGATCGCCTCCGACTGCGGCCAGCCCGAGCTGGCCCGGCAGTGGTGCCACCACCATGCCGACGCGTACCTGCGCGCCCTCCCCCTGGGCGCGCAGGCCGCGCGGCATGCCCTGGAGCCCCTGGTGAACCTCGCCCGCCTGCACGTCAGAGACGGCAACGGCGACGCCGCCCTCGCGCTCCTCGACGACCTCTTCCGAGCCGTCTCGTCCCGCACCGACGTCCTGGTGGACGGCTACCCCCTGCCGGCGGGTCGGCTCACCAGGACCGATGACGATCACCGCGAGGTGCGGCAGTGGCTGTGGGCGGTGCTTCTCGCCGACGGTGCCCGCGCACTCACCAGCACGGGCCGGTGGAACGATGCCTATCACCATCTCAAGCGGCACAACGGCATCGGTCGACGGATGCTCGACGGACGCCAGGTCGCGGTCATCGCCCACACCACCAGCGGCGAGATCGGACGTGCCCGCACGATCATCGCCGAGACCGTCCCCGGTGAGCCGTGGGAGGCCACCGTCACCGCGTGTCTGGCCTACCTGTGCGCGAAAGCCGCCGCCGCGCCGGAGGAGGACCTCCTCGGCGCGCTGCTCCGCAGCTTTCGGCGGCTGGAGCGCCCGGCCGACCTGGCCGTCTTCCATACCCGCCTCGGGCTCGCGATCGTCGATGCGGCTGACGGACTGGCCCGCCCCGACGTGCGGGACCTCGCCGCAGACCTGATCAACCAAGCCCTCACCTGCGGCGACGCCTACGTCGCCCGGGACATGCTGCACCACCGCGAGATCCTCGCCGTCATCGACGCCCGGTCGGAAGCGAAGCTGGCCGAGGTCCTGCGGGTAGCTGGCATGGCACACCAGGGCATGCCTTTCACCGCCTACGAGCGGCTGTTGGGGCCGCTGGCAGTCAGCAGAGCGGTGATACGGGGCGCGGTCGCCGCCTCAGCGGCGGGGCGGTGCTGAGGCCGGGCTCTGGGATGGAGCCGAGCCGGCATCGCTGGCGTCTCGCGGCAGGCCGCTCACGTCAGACCGACCTGCGCACCGCAGCGACGCCGCAGGCCACCAGGAACGTGACCACCATCAGTCCGATCCGGAGCCAGGGGACGTCCCGGGTCGGCCGCACGCCGATCGACACCGCAAGCGCCAACTGCGCGACCAGCGCGAGACAGATGACCACGCTCAGCGCCCGATAGGTGTTTCCGAAGTCGGACCAGAACACCCAGGTGCCGAAGACCGCGGGGACCACCATCAGCAGGCTCAGGCCGATCAGCGGGACGGCGATCCTCCACCGCATGCGGGCGTTCACCGCTGTCCGTCCCGGCCCTCGCTGGCGGCACCGCTCGGCGGCTCTGCCTCGACGGTAAGCCCCGCGCCCGCGCCACGAAGCTGCTGCGCCTGCCGCTCCCACTCGGCGCGCTCGTCCCGCGTGAGGGCGTTGCGCTCGTTCAGCGACGCGGTGAACGCGTCGCCTAACGCCCGGCCGTGCCAGGAGTAACCGACCGCCGTCCGCAGGTCCGCCTCGCCACTGAGGACGGTGCGCGCCAGCGAGCCCAGCGGGTCGTCGCCGCTGCGGCTTCTGGCGAGCGTCGTCAGGACCGCCCGAGCCAGTGGCTCGCGGTGAATCTCGTCGGTCATGGCCTATCCCTGCTGTCCGGGGTGCTGATAGGGCTTGAGGTCGGGAAGCGCCGAGACGGCAGCGCCCGCCTGAATCATGCCAATGGTGCCGGCGATGCCCTTGAAGGTGGCCTCGGCGTTGCCGAAGAAGGTCGAAATCTCGTTGTACAGGTCGTACGCCTGCCACGCGTAGTAGGCGGCCACGCCGTAACCGACGACCGGCCCGACCCCCGTCTCGATCGTCGCCGTGCCAACGGCCGAGGCAAGGTTGATGACGATCAGGACGTCGATGAGCTTCACGATCAGGCCACTCACCACGTCGAACAGCTGCTTGGCCGCCTCCGCGGCCTTGGTGTAGAGCTGGGCGTACTGGTCACACGTCGGGTGCAGGGCCATGGCCGCCTTGCCCAACGTGAGCTGAAACTCCTGCTCCGCTTCTGCGGCCTGCCCGCGCCAGACCTCCGGCACGTCGGCTGCGGTGGTGACGAGGTTGCGGCCGATGTCGAGTAACGCGTTGCCGATGATCCGCCAAGCTGCGGCGCAGTGGATGTAGGCGTCCCAGTCACCGCTGAGCTGCTTGCTCCAGTCCTCGAACGGGTCGTACCCGAACAGCCACACGCTGACCTGGCGCAGCCAGGCAGCAGGGCTGATCAGATCCGCGAGAGGATTGATCTTCCACATCTCAATCGCGGTCGCGTAGTTGGGCGACACCAGGCTGCTGGTGGGCTCGGCCACGTCAGCGAACGGCGACCGGGGCACGGTGGGCCACAAGTCGGGACGGCCGGTGCTGAGCGTGCTCCGCACCGCCGCCGGGTCCTTCGCGCCCGGATAGGTCTGGTCGAGCCGGGTCGCCGAGTCCACATCCGAGACGGCGTAGGCAACCTGGGCGAGGTTGACCTGGGTGGCGGCACCCCGGGTGACCGTCTCCAGCCGTTGGAGGCCCTCGGCCATCCGGTCGTACACCAGCTTGTGCGGGCTGGCGAAGATGACCAGCAGACCTTCGGCGGCGAACGTCAGATCGCAGTGCCGCTTCACGTACGCGAGCGTGTCGCTGACGTCGCCGGATGCCCGGTGTAGCGCGTTGTACAGCCCGTTCAGGCCAGCCGGATCCACGTAGAAGCCGCTCATGTTCCCCCGTTGAACGCCGCTCGGCTCTTTCGCAAACACGAACAGTACTGGAGCGTGATCAACAGCGTCAACGCGCTCTTTTGGCGCACGGTGATCCGGCCCATGCGAGGAGTCATCGGCGGGATGGCGCGGTAGGCGCTGCACGCGGACAAGACATCCCACGCAATTTGGTGTCAAGCTGCGGTGGGTAGCTGTTGTGGTTGGGGTGGGGTGAAGGCGGTTGTCTCCTGGTAGAGCTGTCGGGTTTGCAGGCAGTGGTGAAGGCAGCCAAGGAGCCGGTTGGACAGGTGGCGCAGGGCGGCGGTGTGGCCGTCGCCGGCGGTTCGTCGGCGTTGGTAGTGAGCGTGGGCGCCGGGGGAAGCGGTGAGGGCGGAGAAGGCCCAGAGATGGCTGGCGTGGGCGAGGCGCTGATTCTTCACTCGTCGGTGCATGACGATCAGGCTCTTGCCGGAGGCGCGGGTGATCGGGGCGGAACCGGCATACGATTTCAGTGCTCGTGTATCAGCGAAGCGGGATCGGTCATCTCCGATCTCGGCGAGTACCCGGGCGCCGATGAGTCGACCGAGGCCTGCGAAGCTGGTGATGATCTCGGCGTCCGGGTGTTGATCAAAAGACTGTTCTGCGGCCGTGGCCAGGTCTTCGGCGTTGAGGCAGGCGGTGTCCAAGGCGCGCAGTAGGGCCAGGGCTTGTCGTCCCATGGCCTGTTCGACCAGGGGTGGCTGGTGCAGGGTTGCGGTGGCCAGGGCCTGGTGCAGTCGGTCAGCTTCGGCGGTGACGCCTCGTTGCCGGCCGGCTCGTCGTAGGGCGTCGGCGAGGTCGTCTGGGGTCAGTGTCGCTGCCTGGGTGGGGGTGGGCGCTGTGGCGAGTACGGCGCGGGCTTCGGGGCGGGTGATCCCGCCGCGGGCGTCGCGGAAGGCCAGCAGGAACGTCGGGTAGTACTCGCGCAGCAGTGAGCGCAGTTTGTTGTGGGCTTGGGTTCGATCCCATACGGCGTCTTGTTGCGCACGGGCGAGAACTGCGATCGCCTGGACGAGTTCGGAGTCGTTGGGCAGCGGCCGGTGCACGGCCATGTCGGTGCGCAGAATGTTGGCCAGGACCACCGCGTCGACATGGTCGGACTTGGTGCGTGAGACGGTATATCGGTCTCGGTAACGAGCGACCGCGACCGGGTTGATCGCGTAGATCTGCCGGCCGGTCGCCCGTAGGCAAGCCACCAGCAGACCCCGGGAGGTCTCGATCGCCACGGGGATCGGCTGTTGCGGGTTGTCACCGGCGTCGGCGAGCAGGTCGATCAGCTGCCGGTAACCGGCCGCGTCATCACCGATTCTCAGCCGTGCGACCAGCCCGCCGCTGTCGTTGACGATTGCGACGTCGTGGTGTTCCTCGGCCCAGTCAATTCCGCAGTAAACGGTCATAGGCATCAACCCCTCGTAGGTGATATCTGAGATTCGGGCGGGCCCGCCACGATCACGCCGCGACCTAATGAAAGGACTCTCGGTCCACCATCCCACCAGCGTTGAAGTGACCGTGGACGCCCGCGTGGCCCTCCATCGTTGTCGAAGGATTCGATGATCCAGGCCTGTCCAGAGGTGGCCCACGCGAGCGGCTCAAGCAAGTGACTACCACTGCACAAGGGCCGGTCCTGCCAGGACCCGCCGTGTCGGATCGGTCTTGTCGAAGCGCTCACCGCGCGGGCTACAACGCGAGATCTCCGAACGAGCCCCGGGCAAGACCAGCCCTTGCATGCTCATTAGGCTCTACCTCCTCCCACTGGGCGAGGCGCTCGCCCAGCGGGAACGCTTCGCCCACGGTAAAGATCTTCCCGGCGCCGCTCTCCCCGGGTCGTAGGCTCGGAACCTCGACCTTCTCGACGCAGTGTCAGGGACGCCCATCCGGCCGGCTGGGGGCATCTGTAGATCGAGCCCCTTAAGCCGAAACAGGCAACCCGGATGCGATAGTCTGACCAGCGGAAATACATAACCGCCGGACCGCTGCAAAATTCGACGGCCTCGGCGCCCGGAATGCAGGCTTGACCTGCGACTTAAGGTTCGGGTCGCTCATCATCCCTGGAGGGATCGCAACCCAGACCGGGTTGGTCGCCTCCTCCGACGTGATCACCAGTCGCTCATCATCCCTGGAGGGATCGCAACTCCCACCAGACCACCCGACGGGGCAAGGTCCTGTTGTCGCTCATCATCCCTGGAGGGATCGCAACGCGGCGAGGAGGCGGCGGCCGATCTCGGCCTGGACGCGTCGCTCATCATCCCTGGAGGGATCGCAACCTGTCGTTGGGTCCGTAGTCGTGGTCGTCCCACGTCGCTCATCATCCCTGGAGGGATCGCAACACACCACGAAGCGCGGCGACCCGGTGCCGTACGAGTCGCTCATCATCCCTGGAGGGATCGCAACTTGTCCGGCAGGGTGAGGCCGAGAACTTGACGGGCGTCGCTCATCATCCCTGGAGGGATCGCAACGCCGGAGGCTGATGTCACAGCCGGCCACCCGGGGTCGTCGCTCATCATCCCTGGAGGGATCGCAACTCCCACATCGTGCGGTACTGCGTCGCGGACGCCGTGTCGCTCATCATCCCTGGAGGGATCGCAACGTGAGGGTGTAGCCGTGGGCGAGTTCGGTTGGTCCGTGTCGCTCATCATCCCTGGAGGGATCGCAACTGCCCCGGGCCGGTGGGGTCGCCCGGCCGCGTCAACTGTCGCTCATCATCCCTGGAGGGATCGCAACTTGCGCACGTACCGGTCGTCGTCCGTTGGCTCCAGCGGGTCGCTCATCATCCCTGGAGGAATCGCAACATGAGGTACTTATGCTGGTTGTAGTCGATGTCGAAGGTCGCTCCTCAACGTACGAGGACCGCGACACGGACCGGCAGTGAGAACTTCGAGCTGCCGCTCAGGTTGATCATCGGTTCCTAGAGAGATAGCAACAACCGGCCCCTGAGTATCGCGATGCCGACGGCTGGCTGGTCGTTCTAAGCTGGGCGAACGGCGCTCGCGGACACTCCAACCCATGGTCGATCGGAATGGCGAAGGGTTCTACAGGTCCTGGATGTTCTCCAGCACCGCCGGGCCACTTCCGGCGCTGGTGTCCTCCGCGATGCTGCGATCGCCTACGCAGTGCGTCGACGCGGCCGGAGCGAGGTCAACGACCAAGCCACGAGAGGCTACCGGGGTGTCCATAGAAGCATCCCTGGGTGGCGAGGGGTCCGGGTGACGCAACCCGGACCCCTCGCCGTGCTCATCCAGAGCCCGACCCGTCCCGCGCCGGATCTCCGGACAGCGTAGCCAGGGCACCGAGGCCGCCGGTAGTCCTCGTGCATACCGCGGATCGCCGCTCCCGCGTACCCTCACCTCCAGGTAGGTGCCGTCCTGGCACAGTGCCAACGTTCGGAGGTGCCGCAGACCGTGATCAGTCCTCTCGCCCGCCGTCTTCGACTCGGCAACGCGATCCGCGAGTTGCGCGACGCTGCCGGACTTACCGGCAGTCAGCTCGCCCGGGAAGCCGGGCTGGATCGCACCGCCATCTCGAAGCTGGAGAACGGCGAGCGCCGACCTCTCGACACCGTCCTGCGGATCCTCGACGTACTCCTGCCTGACGGTGACGAGCGATATCGGAGCCTCCAGCGTGTTGCCCGTGACGGCTTGACCAAGGGTTGGTGGACCGGTTCCGAGTTCGTCGGCATGGGCGAGCGGCAGGCGCGCACCGCAGATATCGAGTGCGGCACCCGCACGATCCGCGAGTACCAGAACTCCCTGCTGCCGGGCCTGCTACAGACCGAGGCGTACGCCCGGCATCGGGGTCAGGTCGCGCTCGACGACGGCGCCGACTTCGACCTCGGCGGCACCGTCGCTGGCCGACTTCGCCGGCAGCAGCAGATTTCCGGCCCGGATGGGTCGGAGTACGACGTCGTGCTGGAACCGCAGGCCATCGAGCGGCTGCCTGTGCCGCCCGAGATCATGCGGGAGCAGTTGCTCCACCTGTTCACCCTGGCCACGACGAAGTCGAACGTGCGGGTCCGCGTCCTGCCGGTTGACGCCCGGCTCGGACGCGGGTACGTGCCACGCTCGCCGTTCGCGTTGTACGCCTATCCGGACCCCGAGGACCTGACGCTGGTCGCCGTCGACACCGTGACGGCGGACCTGCTGGTCACCGAGACCGAAGAGGCGCAGCGGTACGCGCGGCTGTTCGACCAGCTGCGTGATGCCGCGCTGTCTCCCGAGGACAGCGCGGACCTCATCCAGAAGGCTGCCCAGAAGGTGGCCGATGCCTGACCCAGGAGTTCTCCATGAACGATCCCGAGTTCCACCGCTGGCGGAAGTCCACCCGCTCCGACGGCGGTCAAAACTGCGTCGAGCTGTCCGACGCAGTTGACGGTCGTGTGATGCGCGTCCGCGACAGCAAGGACCGGACCGGACCCGTACTGTCGTTCGACCACGACGGCTGGACCGCCTTCATCGCGGGGGCAAAGGCTCACCAGTTCGACCTGTCCTGACCCGATCACTAGCCCATTCGAGGGGCCGGCACCGCATGGTGCCGGCCCCTCGCCGCGTCCTGGCAGGACACGGCGGGTCAAATTCCGCGTGCCCCTTGTGACATTGACCGGCTCCGTGCCAAGCTAGCACCGTGCCAAGCAGCACAGTGCCAGAACGGCACGGTGTAGACATTGGCTTGGTAGGCATACGGCATCCCTGGGAGCACCTCATGGTCCTGACTGGATACGGCTCACCCGGCCTGTTCTCCGCGACCGCTTGCTCCATCCAGCGGGTCGATGAACTCCGCGTCGTCCTCCCGACGACCCCACATCCCCGGCGCGGCCAGGCGGTTGCTGGTGTCGGCCAGGTCGTGGGGGCCACCAGCCGGGAGGTGCTGTCCGGCTACGTCCTGATCGTCCATCGCCCCCGAGGTCCGCGCGTGGCACTGCTCAAGCGGTGGCCGTTCGTCCACGTCGTCCCTCGTTCCTGTCGCTGGTGCAGGGACGTCTGGAGGTGCCGGCCGGTCATCTGGGCGCGCGACGTCGCGCGACGTTCCGAGCCACGGAGGAAGCGATGGATCTGAGAGTTGCGAACGTGGTGCGGGACGGCACCGCTTCACGGATGGCCGAAGCGGAGGGCAATACGGGCCGCCCTCTGATCACCTGGCAGACAGGCTGTGGACCGTGACGCCGCCGGGAGAGATTCGGTCCAGGATGCGCGCCAGCAACGACCCGTACCTGCTTCGCCTGCTGCTCTGGTGCGAGATCTGCGACCGCCGGATGATGTGCGGTCTTCTCACCGAACTTCGAGAAATCGAAGGCACCGAAGCCCACGTCCCGGTCCGCATCTACAACTGCGCCGCGAGGTGCCGGACCGAGGACCTGATCGCTGAAGCAGCTGAGTCTCTGGCCTGGAACGCAGCCGAGCGGCGCGCCACCCTCTGCGACATCCGCACCCCCTACCGGCAGTCCGTCCTGGAGATGCTGATGGTCAGGGCCGTGGTCGGCAGGGACATCAACGACATCCGCTTCATCTGGAAGTTCTGACCCCCGCCGGTCGCTGCTTCCCGCGGAGCACGGCCGGCGGGCCGAGCCCGCGCTACCGAGTTCCCCCCGTGCTCTCGGTCGCGCGGCAAGCGGTCCCGCTGTGGTCCGTCATTCGACCGCAGCGGGACCGCACCCCGGAGTGGGCCGGCCGGGTCCTTCCAACGTGAGCACGGCCCTGTTCAACACGTCCAGCTGCCCGCCATCCACAGACGACTCGACCCAGAAGGGCATGCCGTGGTGAACACACCCTCCGGCCCGGCCGGTAAGCACCCGGAATCGGTCAGGCCGGCCCGGCCCGCCCGCGCCTTCGGCTCCGCCGCCGCGCAGACCAGCCGGATCGCCGACGAGTTCTTCTTCATGGCGCACGATGACCGGACCGGTCGGCCCCGGCTGTACGAAACTGCGCTGTCTCACGGCCTCGCCGCCGGGCTGCTCGCCGAGCTCTACTACGCCCGGCGGATCACCTTCGACCAGGGACACATCCGGGTGCGGGACGCCCGACAGCCGACGGACTGGCTGCAACACCTCGTCCTCGAACAGCTCGTCAACGCGCCCCAGCACACCGCGACCCGAGTGTGGCTGGCGTTCTTCGCCACGTCCGCGTACGCCCAGGTCAGCCTGCGCATGCGGCAGGCTGGCCTGCTCCGCACAGAGCAGATCGGGATGTTGTGGCGTCAGCGCACCCTGCACGTGCCGACGGACGTCAACACCGCCGCCTGGTCGTGGGCCCACCTGTCCCAGCAACTACGCCACCGCCGGCCACTCGACGACATCGACGTCACTCTGGCCGGTCTCGCGCTTCACACCCAACTCGACCGCGCGTTGCTCGACGGCGCGCCGTTCGCCGCCCGGGTGCACCTGCGTCAACTGGTCCACCGACCGTCGTCGCCCCTGGGTGACTTGTTTGCGGAGCTCGACAGTGCCATCGGCGGCGCCGTCCTGAGCCACCGCACCTCCTGAGTCGCCGCACGTCCGGAATGCGGCTGACGACCCATCCCTGCTGAGAGAGAAACCATGCCCTACTCGAAAGCCGACAACGTGTCGGAGGTCCTGGCGCGCGGCCGGCTAGGGATCCCCTCCGTGCTCTTCTTCGTGATCGCCGCCGCAGCGCCGCTCACCGTCGTGGCCGGCGGCGCCACCACGGGGTACGCCGTCACCGGTGTCACCGGCATCCCCGTGTCGTACCTGATCATCGCCGCCGTGCTGGCGGTCTTCTCCGTCGGCTACGTGGCCATGTCCCGGCACATCGTCAACGCCGGCGCCTTCTACACCTACGTCACCCGCGGGCTGGGCCGCCCGACCGGCGTCGCCGCCGCCATGGTCGCCCTGCTCGCCTACAACGCGATGCAGATCGGCTTGTACGGAGGGTTCGGCGCGGTGCTTGCCCTGTTCCTCCACGACCGGTACGGGTGGAGCATCGCGTGGTGGGTGTGCGCCCTGGCCGCCTGGGTCGCCGTCACCGTCCTCGGAGTGCTGCGCATCGACCTCAACGGCAGGGTCCTCGCAGTCATGCTCGTCGGCGAGTGCGCCGTCGCGCTGATCTTCGACGCCGTCATGGTCAGCCACCCCGCCGACGGGACCATCGCCTTCGACACCCTCGCCCCGTCGCACGCCGTCGCTGCCGGGATCGGCGCCGCACTGGTCACGGCCATCACCGGGTTCGTCGGCTTCGAGGGCACCACCGTCTTCGCCGAGGAGACCAAGGATCCGTACCGGACGGTCGCGCGGGCAACGTACCTCGCCGTGGCCGTGACCGGCCTGCTCTACGGCCTGTCGGCCTGGGCGATGTCGGTCGCCACCGGCCCCCACGCCATTGTCGACGCCGCCCGCGCCGACGGCACCGACCTGATCTTCAACCTCGTGTCCCCGCACCTCAGCGCCAGCGTCGTGACCATCGGCCGGGTCCTGTTCATCACCAGCCTGTTCGCGGCCCTGCTGTCGTTCCACCACACCGTGGCCCGGTACCTGTTCGCGCTCGGCCGGGAACGGGTCCTTCCCGCCGCGCTCGGCCGGACCAGCCGGCGCACCGGCGCGCCCAAGGTCGGCTCGGCCATCCAGAGCACCATCGCGTTGGCCGTTCTCATCGGCTACGCGGCCGCCGAGGCCGACCCGATCACGCACCTGTTCTTCTGGGTGACCGTCACCGGCGGCCTCGGTGTCCTGATCCTCATGACCGTCACCTCCGCCGCCGTGGTCGCCTACTTCGCCCAGGTCGACCACGACGAAGGCAGCTGGCGCGCGGCAGTCGCCCCCGGGACCGCCACGGTCGCGCTGCAGGCGATCCTCTTCGCCACCGTGAACGAGTTCGACACCCTCCTCGGCGTCGACGCCCACTCACCGCTGCGCTGGCTCATCCCCGCCGCCTACGCCGTGGCCGCGCTCCTCGGCGCCGCCTGGGCGCTGATCCTGCGCCGCGCCCGCCCCGACATCTACGCCGGTATCGGCCTCGGCGCTGCCGCCCTGACCGCGACCCGCCACTCCCCCGACCGACTACACCAGCCGGCCTGACCCGACCCCACCACGGGAGCGAAGCATGAACCACACCAGGGCAGGCGTCGTCGTACGCCGTGCCACCCACGACGACGCGGGCCCGCTGGTCTCCGTGCTCGCCGAGGCGTTCCTTGACGGGCCGGTGGCCGACTGGCTGGTCCCCGACCCCGCCGTACGCAGGGTCGTGTTCCACCGGTACTTCCAGGTCGTCCTGCGTCACGGCCTCGACCACGGTCACGTCGACACCACCCACGACCTGTCCGCCGTCGCGATCTGGCACCCCCGCACTGAACCCCCACGCGGTGTCGACCCGGAGCACCAGGCCACGGTGGAGAAGGCCACCGGGGTGTACGCGCGGAAGTTCCAGGTGCTCGACGCCATGTTCGAGGCCTGGCACCCCCATCAGTCGCACCACTACCTCACCCACGTGGCCGTCGACCCGCCCCGGCAGAACCACGGCATCGGCGCGGCCCTGCTGGCCAGCTACCACTGGCAACTCGACCGCCTGGGCCTGCCCGCCTACCTCGAAGCCACCAACCACCGCAACCGCCACCTCTACACCCGCCTCGGCTACCAGCCCGGCCCGCCCCTGATCCTGCCCACCGAAGGCCCCACGATCTGGCGCATGTGGCGGCAACGGCCCACCGGCGCCGTCACCTCCCGGTTCCCTGCCGACACCCCGCCCGACCGGAGGACCCCGTGAACACGCACGCTCTGCCCCCGCCGATCCGCCCGGCCCGCCCTCAGAGGGCGGTCTGGAGATTCTTGAGTTGGTCTATGCGTTGAGCCCGGTTGGTGGTCTTCCGGCGGGTTTGTTGTGGGTCTCTACCGGTCGATGTTGGGGAATGTGA